>RFJA01000076.1 GCA_003695065.1 Alphaproteobacteria bacterium | reverse complement strand
GTTGCGGGGTTGCCCCGGGCAATGCGAATTCATCTGGTGGAAATCAGCCCGGCATTGCGCGCCCTTCAGCAGACAACGCTGCGAGGACATGACGTCACCTGGCACGACTCGATTGGGCAGGCCCTTGCCAGCGCGGACGGACCGACCATCGTGGTTGGCAACGAATTTCTCGACGCGCTCCCGATCCATCAATTGACCCGAACCGAACGCGGATGGCACGAGCGCATGGTCGACGTTGACGATCACGGCGACAGATTGGTGCCCATTGTGGCGCCGCCGGCTTCGCCTCTTGAGGCGCTGGTGCCCGCCCGGCTGCGGCAAAGCCCTCCGGGAAGCGTTGTCGAGATCTGTCCCGCCGCGCTCGATATCATGGGTGAGCTTGGCGCGCATTTGACTCAACAGGGCGGAGCAGCGCTGTTCATTGATTACGGCCATATCCGGTCAGGCGTGGGCGAGACCCTGCAAGCCATGGCCGGTCACAGCTATGCCGACCCGTTCGATGCGCCAGGGGAGGCCGATCTGACCGCCCACGTGGACTTCGAACAGCTCGCCCGAACCGCTGCCGAAGCTGGCCTTCGGCTCCACGGACCGACATCGCAGGGCGCCTTTCTCGAAGCTTTGGGCATACGGCAACGCGCCGAACGTCTTGTCGCCGGGTCTCCGGCACGACGCGGCGAAATCACCGCCGCCCTGGATCGCCTGGTCGCTTCTCAGGAGATGGGGACCCTGTTCAAAGTGGTCGCCTTCAGCGCGTCGGCCTGGCCCGCGCCTGCCGGATTTGACACACCATGAGCAAAGCCGCGCCTCTCATCCCGCATCTCGAAAGTCATGTGCTTGCGCGCCAAGGTGTGCGCCACGCATTCTTTACACGCGAAGGCGGGGTCTCGACCGGGGTCTATCAGTCCCTGAACTGCGGTCCCGGCTCGGGCGACGACCCCCGGGCGGTTGCCGAAAACCGCCGCCGGGTCGCTGGACAGATGGGAACACCGGAGACCCCCCTCCTGACCCCATACCAGATTCACAGCCACCATGCGGTTACCGTTTCCCGGCCCTTTGCCGAAAGCGACCGCCCCCACGCCGACGCTCTTGTGACCAACCAGCCGGGGCTGATCCTCGGCATCCTGACCGCCGATTGTGCGCCCGTTCTGTTTGCCGACGCCGAGGCCGGCGTGATCGGTGCGGCCCACGCCGGATGGAAGGGGGCGCTGACCGGTGTGATCGAATCAACGGTGGCCGCGATGGAAAAAATCGGCGCTCGGCGCGCCCGGATCGCCGCAGCCATCGGCCCGGCCATCGCGCAACCTTCCTATGAAGTCAGTGATGAGTTCCGCGACCATTTTCTGGCAGACGGTTCCGCCAATGAACGCTTCTTCGGGCGGGGCGCACGCGCCGGCCATTGGCAGTTCGATCTCGAAGGGTTCGTCGTCCACCGGATCGCACAGGCCGGGGTTCGCATGATCGATCCGCTGGGACGCGACACCTACAGCGACGAAGCGTTGTTTTTCAGCTATCGACGCGCGACCCATCGGCGCGAGACCGACTACGGCCGCCAGATCGCCACCATTGTGCTCACCGGAAATGACCACGACTGAGCCGGTCTTTGCGGTTTACAGCCATGAGGCTGGCTGATAAAGTCCGCCGCGATTTTCGACGTGCCGTTGGCGCAATCTTCGTTGTGAGAAAATGGATCGTCCCAGCATGAAGATTCTGGCCGGTAACAGCAACCGCCCTCTTGCCGAAGCCATTGCAGCATATCTTGAATTACCCCTTGTCAAAGCAGATATCCGCCGCTTCTCGGACCATGAAATCTTTGTCGAGGTGGCTGAAAACGTCCGTGGCGAGGACGTATTTGTCATTCAATCCACGTCCTATCCGGCCAACGACCATGTGATGGAGCTCCTGATCATCATCGACGCGCTGAAAAGGGCCTCGGCCCGGCGTATCACGGCCGTGATCCCCTATTTCGGCTATGCCCGACAGGATCGCAAACCGGGACCCCGAACCCCTATATCGGCCAAGCTGGTGGCCAATCTGATCACGGTGGCCGGCGCCGACCGCGTGTTGACCATGGATCTCCACGCGGGACAAATCCAGGGGTTCTTCGATATTCCCACGGACAACCTGTTCGCCGCGCCGGTTCTGTGCGCGGATATCAAAGAAAGGTATGACGTGGACAAGCTGGTCGTGGTCTCGCCTGATGTGGGCGGCGTGGTGCGCGCGCGCGCACACGCCAAGCGGCTCGGTGATGGCGGTGTGCCGCTGGCGATCATCGACAAGCGGCGGGAAAAAGCCAATGTGTCAGAGGTGATGAACATCATCGGCGATGTGAAAGGCAAGAGCTGTATTCTGGTGGATGACATCGTTGACACCGCCGGCACCCTTTGTAACGCCGCGGGTGCCCTCATGGATGCCGGAGCCACGGCCGTCAGCGCCTATGTGGCACACGGCGTCCTGTCGGGCAAGGCGCTGGAGCGGATCGAAAATTCGGCGCTCAAAGAGCTTGTCATCACTGACAGCATCAAGGCGACCGAGGCAACCAAGGCCTGCACCAAGATCCGTCATATCACGATCGCGCCGCTGCTGGGCGAAGCGATGAGCCGGATCAGCAACGAGAGTTCGGTTTCCGTCCTGTTTCATTGAGGTCAGGAAACAGTTGAGTTTCACCCGCAGGCGCGCTAAAAGCGCGCTCGGATAGCCGTGCGCACCCCTGGAGGCGTGCGGATCTGATGACCAAGGAGAAACACAATGTCCGAAACGCTATCGCTTAATGCGGAAGCGCGCGAACGGGTCGGTAAGGGGTCCGCCCGAGCTGCTCGCCGCGCCGGCCGCGTACCTGCCGTGATATACGGCGACAAGAAGCCCCCGGTGGCCATTACCATCGCCCGCAACGAGTTGATGAGGGTGATCAATCGGGGTCACTTCATGAACAGCACGATCGACATCACGGTGGGCAAGAAGACGGAACGGGTGTTGCCGCGCGATATCCAGCTCCACCCGGTAACCGACTGGCCCCTGCATGTGGACTTTCTGCGTCTTGCCAAGGATGCCAGAATCAACATCATGGTGCCGGTGTCCTTTGTCAATGAAAGCGCCTCGCCTGGCCTCAAACGGGGCGGCGTTCTCAACGTGGTGCGCCATGAGATCGAATTCATGTGCCCGGCCTCGGCCATTCCCGACTCCATCGAGGTCGATCTGACCGGCCTCGATATCAATGACAGCATCCACATCAGCGCCGTAACCCTGCCCGAAGGCGTAACACCGGTGATCGACGACCGCGACTTCACCATCGCAACCGTGGTCGCCCCAAGTGCGCTCAAGAGCGACGAAGAAGCGGCCGGGGAAGCCGACGCCGAAGCTGCAGCAGAAGCTGAGGAAGCACCCGAAGCCGAGGAAGCCGGCGAAGACGAAGAATGAGCCGCCTGAGCGGCGCCCCCACACCGGGCGCGGCGCTCAAGGCGTGGTAGGTCCATGTTGCTTCTGGTTGGACTGGGCAATCCCGGAGCTGAATACGCCAACAACCGGCACAACATCGGTTTTATGGCGGTGGATGCGATCATCCACCGCCATTGCTTTGGAGCGGAACGGGAGAAATTCTCGTCCCGGATCGCCGATGGTCGCCTGGGTTCCACCAAGGTCATCGCCCAGAAGCCTCTGACCTTCATGAACCGGTCGGGTCAGGCCGTGGGCGAGGCCATGCGGTTCTACAAACTCGCGCCGGACCAGGTGGTGGTGTTCCATGACGACCTCGACCTGGCACCGGGCAAAGTGCGGGTCAAGAAGGGTGGCGGCCACGGCGGGCACAACGGGCTGAGAAGCCTGGACGCCCATATCGGCGCCGATTACTGGCGCGTTCGCCTGGGCATTGGACATCCAGGCAGCAAGGACCGGGTCACGCCATACGTCCTTGGCGACTTTACCAAGGCCGAGCGTGAATGGGTCACCGCTCTTGTCGGCGCTATCGCGACCGTGGCGCCGAAACTGGTGGAAGGGGCCGGCGCGTTCACCACGGCGCTGGCGCTTTTATACCGGCCACCATCAAGAGATGGAGACCCGAACACCCTTCCGGGGAAGAACACGACGGAATAGAAAGGGCTTGAAATGGGGTTCAAGTGCGGAATCGTAGGGCTGCCCAATGTCGGCAAATCGACGCTCTTCAATGCACTGACAAATACCGCTGCGGCGGCAGCGGCCAACTATCCTTTTTGCACCATAGAACCCAACGTGGGGCAGGTTCCGGTGCCTGACCCGCGTCTTGCCACGATCGCCGGGATCGCGGGGTCGGCTGCCATCCTGCCGACCCAGTTGGCGTTTGTCGATATCGCCGGGCTGGTGCGCGGCGCAAGCAAGGGCGAAGGCCTGGGCAACCAGTTTCTGGCCAATATCCGCGAAGTAGACGCCATCATACATGTGCTGCGCTGTTTCGAAGATGATGACGTGACACATGTGGAAGGCGTCGTCGACCCCATCGCCGATGCCGAAACGGTCGAAACGGAACTGATGCTCGCGGATCTCGAAAGCCTGGAGAAGCGGGTGGGTGCGCTCGAAAAAAAGGCGCGAGGTGGGGACAAGGAAGCGAAGGAAACGCTTGCACTGATTGACAAGGCGCTTGCCGCCCTGCGCGACGGAAAACCGGCCCGCACGGTCACGCCCGATTCGCCAGAGGAACGTCGGGCCTTCCGCGCCTTGCAGTTGCTCACCGCGAAACCCGTGCTCTATGTCTGCAACGTGGACGAAGCCGCAGCTCCAGACGGCAATGCGCTGGTTCGCCGGGTCGCTCAAAAGGCAGCGGAGGAGGACGCCGAAGTGGTGCATATTTGCGCCGCGCTCGAAGCCGAGATCGCCCAGCTCGACGATCCGGAGGAACGCCTAGCATTTCTGGAAAGCGCAGGGCTCGGGGAAACCGGGCTATCCAGAGTGATCCGCGCGGGCTACGACCTTCTTGACCTGATCACCTTCTTCACCGCCGGCCCCAAGGAAACCAGGGCCTGGACCGTGGCACGCGGCACCAGGGCACCACAGGCCGCCGGCGTAATTCACACGGACTTCGAGGCCGGCTTCATCCGGGCAGAAACCATCTCGTACAATGATTACGTCGCCTGCCACGGAGAACAGGGCGCAAAAGACGCCGGAAAAATGCGTCTTGAAGGCCGGGATTATGTTGTTCAGGACGGCGATATCATGCATTTTCGCTTCAATGTCTGAGATTACTCAGCAAGGTCAACGATAACAGGGGAGACCACCTTGCCCAGCTACGCCTTCGAAGACATGACCGTAGGGCAGAATTTCGATTTCGAGGGGAACTACAAGATCACCCGGGAAGAGATCATCGAATTTGCCCGGAAATACGATCCACAACCGTTCCATGTGGACGAATCGGCGGCAGCCAAGACCATGTATGGCGGTCTGATCGCCAGCGGCTGGCACACCTGCGCGGTCGCTATGCGGCTATTGTGCGACGGATTTATGAACCAGTCCACGGGAATTGGTTCGCCCGGTGTGGACGAGATTCGCTGGATCCGGCCGGTCCGCCCCGGCGATGAACTGAAAGCCAGTCTCGAAATTCTCGAAGTCACGCCATCGCGCAGCAAACCGGACCGTGGCTCCATCAAACACAAACTGGTGGTTACAAATCAGCTCGACGAAGTGGTCATGATCGTGACGGGCATTACCATGATGCGACGCCGCGTGCCAGCGGATTAGAAAACCGGATCATCTGCATTCGTGGAAGACGCAAGGGCGTGCACAGGTACTCCGAGCCCCGTCAGACGTTCATTGCCGCCGAGGTGCACAAGATCGATCAGGAAAGCACCGCCCACCACATGGGCCTGCTTCCGACGCAACAGGGCAATGGCAGCGCCTGCCGTCCCGCCAGTGGCCAGCACATCGTCAACCACCAGAACCTGGTCACCCGGCTGTACAGCGTCGCTATGGATTTCGAGCGCATCTGCTCCGTATTCAAGTTCGTAGCGCTCGGCAATGGTCGGCCCGGGCAACTTGCCCGCTTTTCTGACGGGTACGAACCCGACGCTAAGCTGATGGGCCACGGCCCCACCGAGAATAAACCCTCTGGCCTCAATCCCGGCAACCCGGGTGATACCGGCTCCGGCAAAGGGTTGAACCAGCTCGTCGACCGCCTTCCTGAACCCGGTTGCGTCCTTGAGAAGGGTTGTGACATCCTGAAACAGAATTCCGGGCTTCGGATAGTCGGGAATAATCCGAATGCGCGATCTGATCCATTCACTCACCGCGTTTTCTCCCCCCGAGAACGGCCGAGAATACGCCCCGCCACCGCATCAAGCCGCGCCACCATTTCGGCCGAACGTGCGGCCGGATCGGTAACCAGGGCCACATCCAGCGCCCGATCACAGCCCCGACCACAGGGCTGGCGCGTCGCCCCTTCGCCGGCCATCGCACGCGCGACCGCCTTCACCAATGCCCGTGCTTTCTCCGCATTGTCATGGAGCACCTCAAGAACATTGGAGACCTCCACATGGGGCCCATCGTCACGCCAACAATCATAATCCGTCACCATGGCCACCGTGGCATAGCAGATCTCCGCCTCACGGGCGAGCGCTGCCTCGGGCATGTTGGTCATGCCGATCACGTCGGCGCCCCATTGACGGTAGAGCGCCGACTCGGAGCGGGTCGAAAACTGGGGTCCCTCCATGGCCAGATAGGTGCCCCGCGGGGCATAGGGAATTCCCAGCGCCCTGAGCGATCCCCTGACCAAACAACCCAACCGCCCGCACACCGGCTCTGCAAGAGAAACATGCGCGACCATCCCCTCACCAAAGAACGTCTTTTCTCGACCGCGCGTGCGGTCGATGAACTGATCGACGACCACGAAGGTGCCTGGCGAAAGGTCTTCGCGCAACGATCCGCAAGCGCTCAATGACAGAATGTCCGTCACCCCGGCACGTTTGAGCACATCGATATTGGCCCGGTAGTTGATCGCTGCGGGGCTCAGCCGGTGGCCCCGGCCGTGGCGCGGCAGGAAAACGAGCTCCAGTCCATTCAGACGGGCGACCAGCAGGTCGTCCGAAGGCTCACCGAACGGGCTTTCAAGCCGTATCCAGCGGGCGTCCTCCAGGCCTTCAAAGTCATAAAGGCCACTACCGCCAATGATGCCAAGCCGGGTTTCCATCATTGCCCCCTTTACAAACGAAGAGAGGCTCCCATAAAGGGAGCCTCCATTCAATTCACAATGGCGCTACGCCAGCGTACCCGATCAGACGTTCTCGCCCCGTTTGACCGGGAGCCACACCTTCTTGTTGGCAAAGTAGAACAGACCGGTCATGATGATCAGGAATAGCAGCACCCGGAAGCCCATGGATTTGCGCTCCTCCAGCTTGGGCTCGGCCGCCCACATCAGGAAGTGCGATACATCCTCGGCCATCTGTTCGACCGTCGCCGGGGTACCATCGGCAAATTCGACCATATCCTCGAACAGCGGCGGCGCCATGGCGATCTGGTTGCCCGGGAATACGGCGTTGTAATTCATGCCGGCACGCAGCTCCACACCCGCCGGCGGCTCATGATAACCGGTGAGCAGGGAATAGATGTAATCGGGACCACCGACACGGGACTTGGCCACCAGCGACAGATCCGGCGGCAGGGCACCCCCATTGGACGCCCGCGCCTGCTGCTCGTTCTCGAACGGTCCGGGAATGCGGTCCGACGGACGCCCTTCACGAGTGTACATGTCGCCAAACTCGTCAGGCCCATCAACAATCTCGTACTGTGCGGCCAGCGCCTTGACCTCGGCTTCCGAGAACCCGATGTCGGTCAGATTGCGAAACGCAATATGTTTGAGCGAATGGCAGGCAGAACAGACTTCGCGGTAAACCTGGAAGCCGCGCTGCAGCGAGGCGTCATCATACCGCCCGAACATGCCGTTGAATGACCAGTCGAGGTGCTTGAGTTCGGCACTACCGCCAGCCGCCTGGGCCGCGCCGAAACCGCCCGATACCAGAGCGGACGCAAGCGATACGATCAGGCCGGTTTTCTTGAACATGGCTTTCATGATACGCGCCCTCCTCACTCTGCCGGCGCGGCCTTTGCCGCTTTCTTCAGGACTTCCTCGTTGATGCTCTTGGGCAGGGGCAAGGGCTCTTCCCACCGGCTGACCACGGGAACGATCACCAGGAAGAACAGGAAGTAGTAGGCGGTGGCAATCCGGCCAAGGGTGAGGAACGAAATGTCAACTCCCCCCAGATGGAGGAAATCATCAGGCGAGTTGGCCCCCACGTAACCGAGCAGAATGGCGTTCGCCACAAACAGCCACAGGAACGTCCGGTAGATTGGACGGAACCGCGAGGAACGGGCCTTCGATCCGTCCAGCCAGGGCATGGCGAACAGGATCAGGATCGCCGCGAACATCGCAACCACACCACCCAGCTTGTCCGGAATCGCGCGCAGGATGGCGTAGAACGGCAGATAGTACCATTCGGGCACGATGTGCGCCGGCGTCACCATAGGGTTGGCCTCGATATAGTTGTCCGGGTGTCCCAGGAAGTTCGGGAAATAGAATACGAACACCGCGAAGAAAATCAGGAACAGGCCAAGACCGAACGCGTCCTTGGCCGTGTAATAGGGGTGGAACGGCACCTGATCCTGGGGCCCCTGAACGTCAATGCCAAGGGGATTGTTGGAGCCCGGAATGTGCAGCGCCCAGATGTGCAGAATGACCATTCCCAGGATCACGAACGGGAGCAGATAATGCAGGCTGAAGAAGCGCTGCAGGGTCGGATTGTCCACCGAGTACCCGCCCCACAGGAAGGTCACGATCTCGTCCCCCACCAGCGGCACCGCGCTGAACAGGTTGGTGATCACCGTGGCGCCCCAGAAGCTCATCTGGCCCCACGGCAGCACATAGCCCATGAAGCCGGTGGCCATCATCAACAGATAGATGATGACCCCAAGAAACCACAGGGTCTCGCGCGGGCTGCGGTAGGAGCCGTAAAACAGCCCTCGGAAGATGTGGATGTAGACCACGATGAAGAACATGGACGCACCGTTCGCATGGATGTAGCGAAGAAGCCAGCCATAGTTCACATCGCGCATAATGTGTTCCACGCTGTCGAACGCCAGATCGGCATGCGGCGTGTAATGCATCACCAGTACGATTCCGGTGACGATCTGTACGATCAGGCAGAATCCCGCCAGGGATCCGAAATTCCACCAGTAGTTCAGGTTTTTGGGCGCCCGGTATCCCGGACCGAGCGAGTCATGAATCAGGGACAAAATCGGCAGTTGCTCGTTGAAGGCACGCAGGAAGCGATTCTTCGGCTGATAATTGCTGGTCGCCATCGGGGCCTCCTATCCGATCTTAACGGTCGTATCGTTGAGGAAAACGTATTCCGGAACCTCAAGGTTCTTGGGCGCCGGGCCCTTTCGGATACGGCCGGAGGTGTCATAGTGAGACCCATGGCACGGGCAGAACCAGCCGTCGTAGTCACCGCGTTCCCCAATGGGGACACAGCCAAGATGCGTGCACACGCCGACCATGATCAGCCACTCGGGCTTCTGAACACGGTCTTCATCCGCCTGGGGGTCGGGTAGCGATGCCAGATCCACGGCGCGCGCCTCTTCGATTTCTTTCGGTGTACGGTGCCGTACGAAGACCGGTTTGCCTCGCCACAGGACGGTCACACTTTGACCGACGTCAATGGCGGACAAATCCACCTCGATCGACGACAGCGCCAACACGTCCGCCGACGGATTCATCTGATCAATCAGCGGCCATGCCGCCGCGGCTGCACCGACAGCCGCAAACGCGCCACTGGCGACATACAGAAAGTCGCGGCGGGTAACGTCTGTCCCCTCGCTCGTGCCTTGCTCAGTCGTGGCCATAAAATCAACCCCTCTTTGGCTATTGGCCCCTCCCTGACCGCTGACTCGACTGCCGGTCAGAGCATTCGATTCGAATATGCTGCGGATCGCATCGCTGAGCGCGTTTCCGCTCGGCCTACGGCATCAACGCTTGACGTGAAAACCGATCCGCGACAAACACAGGCCGGCGCACCTCACACGGAGCCGTAGCTGCCCGGGCGATAGAAATAGCGGGGGAAGGCGCTTTATGCAACGTCTTTAATGGTGCTTTTCGCTGCAAGGTTTGCAGCCAGTCACGGTGAACGGACACGAAAGTGAGAATCGCCCTGTACCAACCCGACATGCCACCAAACACCGGCACCATTCTGCGGCTCGGCGCCTGTATGGGCGTCGCCATAGACATCATCGAGCCGTGTGGATTTCCCTTCAGTCTCCGGGCGTTGCGCCGCTATGGCATGGACTATCTCGACCACGCCGACATCCGGCGTCACCTGTCATGGGAGGCCTTTCTCGACCACCTGGAAGAAAACCACCGAGGCGCCCGCCTGATCTTGCTGACCACCAGAGCCGCCACTCCCTATACGGACTTGACTTATCGGCCCGATGACGTCCTCCTGCTGGGTCAGGAAAGCGCCGGGGTTCCGGACCACGTGCACCAGCGCGCCGACCAGCGGGTGTGCATTCCGATGGCCAAAGGATTGCGTTCACTCAATGTGGCGGTAGCTGCCGCCATGGTATGCGGCGAGGCATTGCGCCAAACGAACCAGTTTCCGATCAAGGAGGGGATTTAAGGATGACCGACGCAAGCCTTGTGGAATCCAGGAAAACCAAAGCTGCGGAGTGGTTCACGACGCTGCGCGACCAGATCTGCGCGGCTTTCGAAGCTCTCGAAGACGAACTCACCGGACCCCTGAGCGACCGCCCGGCTGGCCGTTTCGAACGAACGGCATGGAAGCGCGACACCGGCCCCGACCGAGAGGACACGGACGGCGGCGGCGGTGTGATGGCAGTGATGCGAGGACGGGTCTTTGAAAAAGTCGGAGTCAACATTTCGACAGTTCACGGTCGATTCTCGCCCGAGTTTGCGAAATCCATTCCCGGCGCCGAGGAAGACCCCCGCTTCTGGGCAAGCGGCATTTCGCTGGTGGCGCACATGCAGAACCCCAGAGTACCCGCGGTCCACATGAACACCCGCCATATCGTCACAACAAAAGCCTGGTTCGGCGGTGGCGCCGACCTCAATCCGCCGCTGCCCAACGACCGTGACACGGCGGACTTCCACGCCGCCTTCAAGGATGCCTGCGACCGCCATGATCCCGACTATTTTCCCAAATTCAAGAAATGGTGTGACGAATATTTCTTCATCAAGCACCGTAACCGGGCGCGCGGCGTGGGCGGCATTTTCTATGATTATCTGGATGACGACTGGGACAAGAACTTCGCGTTCACCCAGGACGTGGGCCGCACCTTTCTGGACATCTACCCCGAACTGGTCCGCCGCCACATGAACGAGGACTGGACCGCCGAGGAACGCGAGACCCAACTCGTCTATCGCGGGCTCTACGCAGAATTCAACCTGGTCTATGATCGCGGCACCCTGTTCGGCCTGAAAACGGGGGGCAACGTGGATGCCATCCTGATGTCCCTGCCCCCGGAGGCCAAGTGGCCCTAAGGTTCGAGCCCTAGCTTCGGTCGTCTGCAAGCCAGCTTTTCGCCTGGTCCAACAGAGCGGGTTTTCCGGGCTTGAAGTCGTGGGCGATCCACCTCGCCTCAAGCGCATCGAGGAGATCGCCAACCGCTGGTCCGGGCGCCATTCCCAGTGCCACCAGATCACGGCCGCGCAGCGGAAACTCCGGTATGGTCCAGGCACGCGCTGCCTCGACAAAGGCTGCCCAGGCCCTGTCATCGGGATTGCCGCCGTCCATTGCCCAGTTCAGCAGGGCATGATCCACAAAACCTTCGTGACCAAGGCGGTACAGCCGGGCGCGATGGCGCCGGCCGAGCGGCGTCGCGTCGCCGGACGGTTTGATATCGTCGCGCGGGACAACCATCTCCGACAGCCGGATCTGTTCTTTTTTTGTTAGCCGCAACCGCTGACCTGCCGAGGCGCTCCCCTCGGGCAGCAGGGCACCGAGACGGCGAATAGGGTCAGCTTCGCCGACCGCCCGCTCCACCGCCACCAGTCCGGCCAGCCGGTCAACCAACGTCGCTTCCGGCACCACCTGGCCGAGAATTCCGGTCTCCATCATGGTGCGGATGACCGGTACGGGATCGGGCGCTCCCAGCAGCTTCAGAAGTTCCTCGCGCACCCGTTCCGCTGACAGGCGGGTCAGATCTCTGGACCGCTTCACGCAGGCGCGCAGACCCTCGGCGCAAGGCTCATCCTTTCCATACCAGGCATGAAACCGAAAGAAACGCAGGATGCGGAGCGCATCCTCCGCGATCCGCGCCTCGGCATCACCGATAAAGCGAACCCGCGCGGCCAGAAGGTCGGCGATACCCCCAACCGGATCGTAGATCCTCCCGTCAATATCACAGTATAGCGCGTTCATGGTGAAATCGCGCCGCTCGGCATCGACACGCCAGTCGTCGGTGAAGGCGACCCTGGCATGGCGCCCGAAGGTTTCCACGTCACGGCGCAAGGTGGTGATCTCGAAAGGGTGCCCGTCGACCACCGCGGTCACCGTGCCATGGTCGATGCCGGTGGGCACCACCTTGACCCCGGCGGCCTCAAGACGCCGGGTCACGTCCTCCGGCGTCAGCACCGTCGCAATATCAACGTCGACCACCGGCCGTCCGATGAAAGCGTCGCGCACCGCACCGCCAACGAACCGGGCGATGTTGCCAGCACCCTCGGGATCGAGCACGGCCATCAGCGTGCGGGTTTCAGGCCGCTCCAGCCACTCCCAATTGCGGACCAGATGGCCACTGCTATCCATCACCTGAACTCGCCGGGGACCAGTTTGCCGTCCTTCATATGGGGCGGCACATAGGTTTTGGACGGATCCTCACCGGAACTAAAGGCCAAGATCCCGGCAACGACTCCGAAACCGACGACCAGCGCCAGCACGATCCACAGAAACTGGGATTGCAGCGCATCCAGCGTCGTCTGGTCGCCGGCTTCGGTCGCTGCGGCCTTGCGGCGCACATGGCGGCGCCACAGCAGGTAGAGAATCAGCGGTAGGAGCAGCAGCAGCGCCCGCAACACCCAACCCGTCATCAGTCACTCCCGGATCAGTTTTGACAGGTTGACCAGCATACCGGCAGTTGCGCCCCATATGTAATAGCCTTCCCACGGCACGGCGTAATATTCTCGCTCCCTTCCCTTCCAGGTCAGGCGATGGCGCTTGTGGTTGGCCGGGTCCATGAGGAAATCGAACGGCACCTCGAAAACTTCGGCCACCTCGAACGGATCGGGCCGAACCGTGAATCCCGGGCGCACGAATCCAACCACCGGGGTAATGGCAAACCCGGTTCCGGTGTGGTACTCGTCCAGCGTCCCCACCACCTCCACATGGGATGGATCAAGCCCGACCTCTTCTTCCGTTTCGCGCAGTGCCGTGGCGATGGCGTCTTCGTCATGATCCTCGATGCACCCACCGGGAAAGCTGATCTGCCCGGCGTGCGCGTTCAGATGGTCCGTCCGCTTGGTCAACAGAACCGTCATGGCAGACGGCCGCTCGACAATGGGCATCAGCACCGCTGCCGGGCGCATGGGCTTGCCGGCTATTTCCCGGCGAAGATTCGGGTCGAGCAGGAAATCACCGGACGGCCTTGCCGTTGTGCGGCTGGAAATCCTTTCGGCAATCAACTCACGCATCACCGTCCCCGGCTGATCCCAACGGGAAAAATGCGCCCCGGCTCCAGACGCCCAGCACGCCATCGCGTTCTTCGGCCAGCTCGACGAGATCGTAAAACACGCTGCGGGCGATCAGGGCATCAAGCCGATCGCGGACCCGTACATAAGGCGACGGTTCCTGGGTCTGCGCATCGGTCTCCACCCGCAACGGATGGTCCTGGTCCAGGATCACGTGGTCATCCACATTGGTGCGGAACGCGATGGTCCGGTCCCGCCCGTCGCCCGAGACCTCCATCTCGACCGCCACAAACGGCGCGTCGTCCACGGTTATACCGATCTTCTCCACTGGTGTTACCAGATAGTATTTTCCGTCCTCATCATGCCTCAGGATGGACGCGAACAGCTTGACCATGCGCTTGCGGCCGATGGGTGTGCCCATGTAGTACCAGGTCCCGTCGCGCGCGATCCGCATGTCGATGTCGCCGCAGAACTCGGGATTCCACTGGTGGACGGGCGGTCGCTTGGCACCACTTTCCGCAAGCGCCTGCGACAGCAGGGACTGAAGCCTTTCTGCAGATTCGGAATTGACGGCTGACATGTCGTCGGCCATGGAAATCTCCTGCGCAAACATCCTACGGCCTCAAACATATAGGGTCAGAGGCGGTTTTTTTGAAGGCCACCTGCTCCTGCCCCGGCCGGTTGTACCTGCCCCGCCACACGCTCGAACGCCCCCGGCGTCAGTTCGCGATAGAGGACGCGCGCCTCGTCCACCCATCCCGGAAAGATCAGCCGCCCACCGGGCACCCGGACAAAGCCCATTTTGCCGTAATAATCGAGGTCGCCCACGAGAATCACCAGGCCATGCCCCATTGCCTGCGCTCGCGCGAGCCCTTCCTGCATCAGCCGCTTGCCAATGCCGACGCCTTTGAGCGCGGGATCCACAGCAATGGGGCCGAGAAGCAAAGCGTCCCACTGCCGGCCATCACCGTCAACGATCACCACCGGCCAGAACCGGATGGTTCCCACCAGCTCGCCGTCCAGGCGGGCAACCAGGCTCAATTCATCCACAGGACCCACATTGTCGCGCAAACGGTAGGCCGTCTTCTGATGACGGTCGCGACCAAAGGCCAGATCGAGCAGCGCCTCGATGGCCTCCAGGTCCCCCGCCTTCTGTTCTTCAATGACCGCGTCCATGACCGCCTCGCACCCCGACCCTGAAGGAGCAGCGCAATAGCACAGATCGCGGCGTCCCGCCAGAGGACTGAATGCCCCGAACGGCACAATAGAAACGGGCGGCGGGTTGCCCCGCCGCCCCAGGTGTTCACCTGTCTATTGTGTAATAAGCCTACCAGTCAACCTGGAAGCGGATGCCGAAGGCGTCCACGTCGTTTTCGCCGTCCGGGCCGTTATCGCTGACAAGGAATGCGTCTTTGATATCGGACCTGGAATAGTTGATCATGAACCGGGTGTGGCGGTTCAGGTACCAGTTGACGCCGATGATCCAGGTGTCCTGCTCTCCGCCCTGGATGCTCTCGTCGGTCAGGTCGATGACGTCATAGCGCGCGGCGATTTCCCAGGCGCCCATGCCGCCTTCGAACACCGGTTTGTTGACCTTGATGCGCTGGAACGAGCCCTTGCTGGCTTTGTACGCACGGCTCTCCCCGGTCACAAAGTAGCTCAGGCTGATGTAGCCGCCGGTGAAGGTCGGGTCGTCAAGGCTTGCATTGCCAACAAAATCGTCGGACAGGTTGGCCTTGAGCCAGGCGTATTCGGCCTGGGCCGAGAATGGTCCCATGACACCAGCCAGCTCGACACCGAAGGTGCTGTCTGAATCGGCGATGCGATCGGTGTTGATAAAACGGCTGGCCAGATGGTTGTGCGGACGCTGGCGATAGCGGAAATCGCTCTGGTCATCACCAGCGTTGCGGTAACGGTAGTGGGCGCCGACGTGGTAAGACCCGCCGTTGCCGATCTTGTCACCAAAAGTCACGCGGGCAGCAAAGGTCTCGCCTTCATCCTCGTCAGCGGTGCCGTTGGCGCCCCGGAACACGCCGGCATTTGCCGTGAAGTTCTCGCCCGAGAAACCAACACCAATCCCGATCTGACGGGCAAAATCGAACGCATCAGTGAAGGAAGCGCGCTCCATGAAGGTGATATAGCGGGAGCTGGTTTGCTCTTCGAGCGAGTTTGGCGTCTTGAACTGACCGAAGGTGATGCTGGCCGGGCCTTTCCACTGCAGGTAGGCGTCTTTCAGGTCCACCTCGTTGTCGGCGAAATCGACTTCCGCCTTGTACTTGATGTCCTTCCAGGCCTTGCCTTCGATGCCAAGACGCACGGTCCGGAATTCGGTGGCCTTGACGTCTTCGTTGTCATCATCGTCGGATACCCAACCGGCGTCCGCGTAGATGCGGCCACGCAGGTTCATCTCAAAGCGGCCATCGGCGCTCTGGATCGAAGGCGCCGGTTCCCACTTGACCTTGATATCGCTCTTCTTGGCCGATTCCTGCTGCTTCTTGAGTTCGTTGATCTGGCTTTGCAGCGCATTGATCTGCTTCTGCAGGTCCTCCACCGATTGCGACGCAGCAGGCCCTGCCAACGTCGCACTTAGCGCGGTTGCCGCCAACACCGTGGCGAGACGTTTCCTGTTCATCATCCTGAATTCCTTTGCGTTTTCAGTCTCGTAGACGATTTCAGACAGGTGTTGATCTGAGGCCGGACGTTCGTTGCGACTCGAGCCTGTCAAATCCACCGCGTTCTATTTAGGCACGCTGTGTGACTGATCCGTGACTGGAATATGACGGTTTGATGACAGGCGAAATCGGACAACCACGCGATTGACGAGACAGAAACAGCGCCCACGCCGGGGCGCAGGAGGATCTACCACCAGGCCGGTGGTCGGGACCAGAAAGGTGCGGCGAAAGTGTGTCAGCGACGCAGAAACAGCGGGCGCGGGTCGTCGGCCGCCGGCTGATAGGTCAC
>RFJA01000075.1 GCA_003695065.1 Alphaproteobacteria bacterium | reverse complement strand
CAACCGTATATTTGTATGAATTCTCGGTGTGGATACTCTCGCCCTCGGCAAAGGTGAATTGGCGGTCCGCGACGTTCACGGTCTGGGGCGCAGTGCTGACCAGATGCATTTCGACACGCCCTTGGGGCACATTGTAAAAGGCGTAGTGACGGAAACGTGACAGGTCGAAATCGGCGGCGAGGCTGGCGTTGATATGCGCCAGCATATTCAGGTTGAAGGTCGCGGTAACGCCGTCGCCGTCATTGTACGCGGCATGGAGGATCGCGGGATCCTTCTTGAGGTCAACCCCGATCAGAAGCCCGCCGCCGGTGCCAAGCAGCGACGCCGCCCGGGCGAGAAACCCGGTTGCCTCGCGCGGGGTGAAATTGCCAATGGTGGAACCGGGGAAGAATCCCACTGACCGGCCATTCGGGATGATATTGCCATCAAGATCCAGACGGGTCGTAAAATCCGCACAGATTGCCGTGACATGGATTTCAGGATAATCGCGGGCAAGCTGGTCGGCGGCCTTCTTCAGATGTGTGCGCGAAATATCGATCGGCATGTAGCCAACGGGCGCTTCAAGGCTATCGAGCAAGAGGCGGACTTTTTCGCTCGACCCCGACCCGAATTCCACGATCACGCGTTCACGGCCCAGCGCGTCGGCTATGGCATGGCGATTGGCGTGCATGATGTCCAGTTCGGTGCGGGTGAGGTAATATTCCGGCAACTCGCAAATCTCGTCGAACAGTTGGGAGCCGCGGCGGTCGTAGAAGAATTTGCTCGGCAGCGTCTTGCGCGGTCGTGAAAGGCCTTGCAGAACCTCGTCGCGCATTGACGCGTGTGGCGGCGCGAGATCAATCAGTGCGGCGGCCATGGTTCAATTGTCCCGAGCCAGTCGCACGCCGGCAAACATCCAGCGGCTTGCGGGTGGAAAGAAATTGCGATAGGTGGCGCGAATATGCCCGGCGGGGGTTACACAGGACCCACCCCTGAGCACGAACTGGTTGCACATGAATTTTCCATTGTATTCGCCAATGGCTCCGACCGCGGGCCTGAACCCCGGGTAAGCCGCATAGGCGCTGGCGGTCCATTCCCAGACATCCCCGAAAAGCTTGAAAAAAGGCCCGTTCGGGTTCCAGCGGGCATCCGGCTGAAAAAGCCCCGCATCCATAAAATGCCCGTCGGTCCCGCTCTGGTGCGCGGCAACTTCCCATTCCTGTTCTGTCGGAAGTCGGGCGCCGACCCAGCGCGCGTAGGCGTCGGCTTCATAATAGCTCACGTGACAGAGCGGTGCGTCAGGGTTGAGCGGGCGCAGACCGCCAAGCGTATACTCCTGCCATTCACCATCCTCTTTCACCCAGTAAAGGGGCGCTCTCCATCCGGTTCCCTGAATGTGCAGCCAGCCGTCCGATAACCACAACTCCGGGCGTTGATATCCCCGGTCCCGCATAAAAGAAAGAAAGTCGCCGTTGGTAACCGGTCGATTGGCCAGCGCAAAGGGGTTAACGTAGACCTTGTGGCGGGGCCTCTCGTTGTCGAAGGCAAAGCCGTTGCCGGCATCGCCAATCTCTACCAGACCGCCTTGGCACGAGATCCAGTCAAGATCCGGCGGCGGATCGCTGGGGGTGAGCGCCGCCCGGCGATCGTAGGCTGGCCTTAGCGGGTTTTGAGCCAGAACATGTTTGATATCCATCAGGATCAGTTCCTGGTGCTGCTGCTCATGGTGCAGTCCCAGTTCCATCCGCTGTTGCGCAGGCTCTGGCGGGTTCCGGTCCAGAAGCGCCAGTATCGCCCTGTCTACATAGCTCCGGTACTCGCGAATTTCGGCAAGGGCCGGGCGGGTCAGCATACCCCGTTCGGGGCGCGGGTGGCGTGCCCCTTCGGCTTCGTAGTAGGAATTGAAAAGGTAATGATAGTCAGGATCGAACGGGCGATAATCCGGTGCGAAATCTCGCAGCACGAAGGTCTCGAAAAACCAGGTGGTATGGGCGAGATGCCATTTGGTCGGGCTCGCGTCCGGCATCGACTGGACAGTCTGGTCCTCGGCGCTGAGGGGCTGAGAGAGAACCATCGTCGCGTGACGGACGGTCTTGAACCGATCAGCCATGTATTGCAGCCTGGGAACAGTGTCGGCAGGCGGAGGGTGCGCTTCCATATCCCGGACTTCCCTGTTGTGCGAACGGGCTTGATTCAAGGATAAGGAAAGACGGTATGACTGCAAGGGAAGTTCCTGAAAATCCTCGTGAGGGCGTGACGATGAGCGGTCGCGACCCGATTCTGTCGTCGCTGCTTGACGACATTCGAAAATGCCGGATTTGTGCGGACTTCCTTCCCCGCGGCCCGCGGCCGGTGCTGCAGGCAAGCGACACCGCCCGGATCTTTGTTTGCGGCCAGGCCCCGGGTGCCCGGGTTCATGAAACCGGATTGCCGTTCAACGATCCAAGTGGCGACCGCCTGCGCGACTGGATGGGTGTCGATCGGGCGACGTTTTATGATCCGGGGCGAATCGCAATCGTTCCCATGGGATTCTGCTACCCCGGGCGGGACGCGCGGGGAGGTGATAAACCTCCATGCCCCCAGTGCGCAGAAACCTGGCACGACCGGCTGTTCGATGCTCTGCCGCAGCCCGCGCTCAAGCTGGTGATAGGCCGATACGCTCAGGATTATCATCTGAAGGGGCACACGGGGAAAACCCTGACGGAGACGGTACGAAACTGGCGGGATTTCGGTGGCGCCGTGATTCCGTTGCCCCATCCGTCACCGCGAAACATCGGCTGGTTCAAACGCAACGCCTGGTTCGAATCCGAGGTTGTGCCGGCTGTGCGAAGTGCCGTGCGGACCATACTGGACGGTCAGGCATAACGGCTGATCACATAACGCCACGCAGCCCAGCAGATCAGGGCGACACCGTAAAAAACGAATGCAGCGGGCGTGGTGAGCAGATCCCATATTTTGAGATGCAGGGGTCGGGACATTACGGTGCTGTTTCCCGCGTCTGTCGGAGCGCTCGGGGATTCGAATCGAGGCAGACTCTGATATCGGTCTCGGACCTTTTCGCCGGAAAACAACGATGGATTTTCAGGGGTGTGGACCATCAGGGTATAACCGCTGCCGCTATCCACCATCATCAGAACACCGGTATCCGGTTGGCTCACCAGGACGAAATTCCGGAGACTGGCAATTGTCGAGCGGTTGGTGTCGCTGCTTTCAACCAAAGATTTGATGGAATCGGCGAAAAGGGTTCCGAGCGGGATGGCGGATAACAGGGGAAGATCATCGCCGGACCGTGACCGGACCACCCGCACCGAGGTAGTCGTCGGGCCGAGAGTCCTGCCGGGAAATGAACTCAAGTCAGGCGGCTGCTCCAGCGTCGAGTCGGCGGAAGCTGCTATCTCCGCATATAGGGCGTCGACTTCATCAACAAACTGCTGCAACAGTGGACCTTCTGGCCGATCGACAGGGGCGCCGGGTCCGGCGCTTTGGCCAAAGGCGGTCTCTTCAGGGGCGCCGAAGGGCATGGTTTCCGGCGTCTGCAGCAGGTCCTTTAGTTCGTCGCGTTCCTCCGGCGTCAGCGCGACAATCCCGTCGTCTCCATCAACGCGAAAAAAGGTCTGGGCCCGGTCCCCGTCAATCACATGATCAAAAAGGTCTTCGTAGGGGGCAACCAGGCTGTTTCCGTCGGATGCGCGTGTGTCCGACGTCCCCAGGAAGCTGTCGCTGCGGATGGGCTGCGCGCTACCATCGTCATGACGCGATGCGGGCATAGCCCCAGCCGCGTCAAGCACGCCGGTCGAAAAAAAAATAGAGACGAGAAGAACCGTAAAGCGGATCTGGCACGCCAATTCGGAGATTGGCAAACGTGCAAGCAAAATCTTCTCCCCGTACTTAAAATGGCCAGGATAACTATAACAGATATTGCAAAAAATCTGTAATCGTTACCGTCTGGAACAACTGATGTAGCGGGATCGAACGGCGACGGACTCGGATTCACCGGATCGCGTTAAACTGGTGGCGCCAACTTAACGCTCCCTTAAGTGTTTTCGGACACACTGAAGGCTGGCTCAATCCCGCGGTGGCCTTGCCGGTAACAGGGCTGCTTGCGGTTAAAAAAGGTCAGGAAGTTGGCAAGTTTAACCGCTCATTCGGTGCGGACCGAAGCAGCAAGAAAATTGGTGGACATCGGCCGGAAGGACTCCGGCGAGAAGTTGGTCGAGCTCTACAAACGGTGGTTCGACATCATCCCCGCGGATACGCCCGAACGGCTCGAACAGTCCTATCGTCTGCGTTATCAGGTCTATTGCGTCGAGACGGGCTTCGAGGACAAGGCCGCCTTTCCGGACGGTTTGGAGCGCGATGGCTACGACGAACGGTCGGTTTCAAGCCTGCTGGTTCATCGGCCTTCGGGTAGCGTCGCGGGAACGGTTCGCCTGATCCTCCCCGATCCATCGGCGGGGGACGCACCTGGCTTGCCAGCCACCCGCGTGTCTGCCGACCTGCGCGCGCTTGTTCCCAACGAGCTGCCCCCCACAAGCACGGCGGAAATCTCGCGCTTTTCGATTTCCAAGCAGTTTCGCAAACGGCGCGAGGACGGTTTGTTGCCCGCTATCTACGAAAACAGCGGCCAGCCAGGAGACCAGCGGGTGATACCTCATATCACCCTCGGGCTGATGCAGGCGATCTTGCGCATGAGTATAGAAAACGACATAACCCACCTGTGCATCATGGTGGAACCGGCTCTGGATCGGCTGATACGGCGCCTGGGAATTCATTTCACACCGATCGGCGATCTTGTCGATTATCACGGACGGCGTCGCGCCCACTATTGCGAGAATGTCTCTCTTGCCGCAGATATATATCGACGACGTCCTGAAATCTGGGATGTTTTGACTGACGGTGGAGCGCTCTGGCCGAAACCCTTATAGAGGCAACCGTTCGGTGATTAATCGACTCCGCGTTGCGGCCCGCCGGTAAAGCGGGTAATTTGACCCGGAACCTGCTACCTATGAGCCGCTCGAATCTGGTGACCTTAGAGGAACCATCAAGTTTTTTCATCGATTCGCTGCAAGAGAGAACGGAATGTTGAGCCGTACCGGTGCGCTGCTTTCTCGCCTTCGTCTGTTTCTGGTTTTTCTACTCGTCCTGGCGGGCTGTGAAGAGCAGACCGGACCGTCGCTGGGCGAGCGGATGGATCGGGCCAAGGAAGCGCGCATTGAAGGTGATCTGCGTGCCGCTATTCTCGAGTTGAAAAACGCGCTGACGGAGCATCCCGACAGCGCTGCTGCCCGTTATCTGTTGGGGCAGATTTATCTCGAAATGGAAAATGGCGCCGCCGCGGAAAAAGAGCTCATGCAGGCGCAGCGTCTGGGTCTTGACGACGAGGCGCTGGTGGTCCCGCTAAGCCGCGCCCGGATCATGCAAGGCGAATATCGGAAGGTTCTGGATGACGTCCGGATCTCCATCAATCTCCCAGCGACCACGCAGGCGGCACTCTGGGTTGTCCGGGGGGATGCTCATTTCGGGTTGGGAGAGGGCGACCAGGCGCGAGACGCCTATGAAAAGGCTCTCAAGGCCAATCCGCGGGAAACGCTTGCCTATGTCGGGCTGGGCAATGTTGCGCTCAGAACCTCGAACATCGAGGAAGCGAGCGCAATGTACGAAAAAGCGGCTGAAATAGACCCTGGCGATCTCCGCGTCATCATTTTGAAGGGTGATATTGCGTCGGCTCAGGGTCGTTTCGACGATGCGCTCAAGGCCTATACCGAGCTGGTCAGCAAGCGGCCTGAGAACGTTTTGTACCGCACCGTGCTTGCCTGGGCCCAGGTCAATGTTCGGGACTACGAATCGGCAAACCGAAATATTGACCGCGTCCTTGCGCTCGTGCCCGACTATCCGCCAGCCAACCATGTCAAGGCGGTGGCGGCATTTCAGACGAAGCAGTATGCGCTCGCTCGCGACCATGCCAATAGAGTACTGGCCGCCTATCCCGATCGTACGCAAACCTTGCTCGTGCATGGTGCCGCGAGCTACGCGCTCGGTAACCTTGAGCAGGCCTATAATTCGTTGAGACGCTATGTCGTCGCGGTGCCGGACGACCCGGCCGGGCGCAAGCTTTTAAGTCAGGTGCAAATCGCTCTCGGACGAAGTGACGAGGCTTTGGAAACACTGGATCCGCTGGTCAATGCGCAGGGCGAAGAAACGAACGATGCCGAGATATTCGAGCTCGTCGCAAGCGCTTCTCTCTTGAAGGGGGATCTTTCCACCGGTCGCTCCTTTCTCGAGCGTTCACTCCAGGTCCGTCCAGATTCTGTCGAAGCCATGACGGCCCTTGGAAAAACGCAGATTGCACTGGGCGATGTCGATAAGGGCCTTGAAAGGATCGAAGAGGCTGTCGCCCGGAGTCCGAAAGACTTTTCACGCCACATGATGTTGGCCATGGAGTATTTGCGAACGCGGAAAGCCGACAAGGCGCTGGAAGCGGGGCGTAAATTGCAGTCGCTGCGCCCCAATCGGGCCACTGGATACACCATCGAAGGTTTGGCACATGCCATGGCAGGCGATGAAATGGCGGCACGAAAGGCCCTGCGCAAAGCGCTGGAAGTGGAGCCAGGAAATCCGAACGCAGCGTTCAACCTGGTGCGTTACGCGGCCAGGGACGAGGAGTGGGACGAGGTCGGAAAATTGCTCGACAAGGTGCTCGCGGTTCATCCGGATAATCTCAAGGCCCTTCTGATGTACGCGGAATTGATGAAAAAAGAGGACAAGCCCGCCAAGGTGCGCGCGTATCTGGAGCGCGCGGTGGCCAGCAATCCGGAATCTCGCGAAGCGAACATTCTGCTGGCACAGGATTACATGGCCACGGGTGAATATCTGAAGGGACTGGAGGTGGCCCGGGCGATTCTGCCGGTTTATCCCCGTGATCCGGCTCTTCTGGAACTGGTCGGGCGACTTGAAATGGCAGCGGGTCAAGTCGAGAGTGCCGTTGTAACCTTTGGCTCATTGACCGAGGTTCGCCCCGGATCTCCGGTATCCCACTATCTTTTGGCGACGGCGTTGGAGCGGCAGGGAAATCTGGTTGCCGCTGAGCAAAGCCTGGATCGCGTGCTCGAGATCGACCAGGCCCATATCGGGGGGCGCTTTGCCAAGGCTCGCGTTGCCGCTGCTCTGGGCAGGCTGGATGAAGCCGAAACGCTTCTTGCAAAGCTTGCGGAAGACCATCCGGAAGAGCCCGAGTTTCTTGAAACCCGGGGGGTGATCGCGGCCCTGCGGGGCAATGCTTCAATCGCCATTGCATCGCTGGAAAAAGCGTTTGAGGCACGCCCCAACAGTATCAATCTGCGGCGTCTTGCCGAGACACAGGCCCAAGCCGGCGCATTTGCCGAAGCGCGGGCGCGGCTGGCGTCCTGGCTCGAAACCTACCCCGATGATCAGGCAACGCGGTTGCTTCTGGCCAACCTGCTGCTCGGTGCAGGGGACCTGGAAGCGGCGGAGGCGCAATACCGCCGGATCATCAAGGATCAGCCCGATAGCGCCGTCGCGCTGAACAATCTGGCGTATCTTCTCAATCAAGACGGTCGTACCGATCAGGCCGTCCTGTATATTGAACGGGCTCTAGCGATACGGCCGAACGATGTGGAGATTCTTGATACCGCGGGAGCAATTTACCTGCGGGCGGGGCGCGCCGTGGCTTCCGTCGGGGCCTATCGCAAGGCGGTTGACCTGGCGCCGCGCAATATGGATCTCCGCCAGCGCTATGCTGAAGCGCTGCTTGCCGTTGGACGGACCGAGGAAGCAGCAAAAGTGATCGAGGCCATGTTAAACAGTCCGTACCCGTTGGCGAACCGTGACGCCGTCGAGGCGCTGTACCAGAAGGTCACTTCGCAGTAGCATCGCGATTAGGACAGCGGTCATCGGGCGACCGGGTCCGGATTTTCGGGAAGGAATGGTCGATGGCGGAAAGCGAAGCACATATTGTCGAACGTTTCGCCGCCATTGTCGGTCCGGACCATGTGGACTTTGATCCACAAAGCCTGGCGCGGCGTTTTCCGAGCACAGCGCCCCATGCCCATCGCCCTCTGGGTTGTGTCAGCCCACAAACGACCGACGAAGTTTTGGCGGTCGTCAAGGCGGCGCGCATGCTTGGGGTCGCCTTGTATCCGATCAGCCGGGGCCGAAACTGGGGCTATGGCGACGCTGCGCCCACGACACCCGGGCAGGTGATCGTCGATCTGTCCCGGATGAACCGGATCCGCAAGATTGACGATCGATTGGCCTACGCGACCATAGAACCCGGCGTGACGCAGGGACAGTTGAGCGCGGCGCTGGCAGAGCGCGGTGACCGGCTTTGGTGTGATGTGACCGGGGCCGGCCCCGAGGCGAGCATAGTTGGCAACGTCCTGGAACGCGGATACGGTCATACCGCCTATGGTGACCGCCTTCGATCGGTCTGCGGGCTGGAGGTGGTTCTTGGCGACGGGTCGGTGGTGCGCACCGGCTTTTCAGGTGTGACGGGAAGCGCAGTCGGCGCGGTCTATCCCTACGGAATTGGCCCCTATCTCGATGGCCTGTTTACCCAGTCCGGATTCGCCATTGTGACCGAAATGACGATCTGGTTAATGCCGGCGCCCGAACAGTTCACGGCAGTGCTGTGCCAGCTGGCAAACGAACAGGATATCGGCGAACTGGTCGAGCGAATACGGGTCCTTAGACTTGAGGGTACTTTGAACAGTATCGTTCATATCGCCAATGATTTGCGGTTGATATCCGGGAGAGTCCAATACCCGGAGACGCGTACCGGCGGGCACGTGCCGCTGCCCCGGCCGGTGCGTCGGGAGCTTGCGCATGCCCTCGATATTGCGCCCTGGTCGTTCTCGGCTGCACTCTATGGGGACCGGGCCCAGGTGCGCGCAGCCCGTCGCAGAGTCAACGCCATCCTCAAGGACCTGAAGTGCAAGCTGTATTTTATTGACGACCGGAAGCTGGCTCTCGGAAAACTGGCGGCGAGGGTGATAGGGTTCACAGGGGTGGGGCGACGCCTGCGCGAGCGGCTGGATCTGGTTGAACCCGCGATCGGCCTTCTGAAGGGCCGGCCGACCAACGCTTTTCTGGCCGGTGCCTACTGGCGCGCCCAGGATGCGATGGCGAATACCGAAAACCCCGACCCGGCGCGTGATGGCTGCGGCCTGCTGTGGCATGCGCCTGTGCTGCCGGCCACCGGCGAGGATGTGCGACGGCTCATCGAAATCGTTGAGCCGATCCTCGCGGCGTATGCCATCGATTTTCTCCTGACCCTGAGTTCGGTCACTGCCCGTAGCCTGTCGGCGGTCATGACGATTGCTTTCCGACAGAACGATCCGGAGGAAAAAGGACGCGCTACAGCCTGTTATCACGAACTTGTGGAGGCCACCGCACGGGGAGGATACCCCGCGTACCGCGCAAACAGTCAGATGATGGATGTCGCGCTTCGAACCGTGGCGGGTCGAGGCAGCTACTGGACAATGATCGCGAATATCAAGGCCGCGCTTGATCCTGATGGGGTTATCGCTCCGGGACGGTACTTGCCAGACGGCGCCGTCAGGTAACCGTGCAGATCGGCGGGTCCGGGGAAGGGGCAGGACCTGAAAAAAATCGGGGGCGGCCCTGGAGCCACCCCCGATGCGAAACCCTGTAGCTTGCTTGATTATGCGATCTGCTTGCGGCGACGGGCAACCACGCCGAGGCCAAGGAGACCGAGACCAAGCACCGCCATGGTGGCAGGAACCGGCAAGGCCGCTTCCACGTCGCTGTTGTGCGAAATGGTGAGGCGGTAGCGTGCGTTCGCCTGCAGATTGTTGACGCTCAGAACGAAGCTGTCATTGACCGAGTAGCTCGCCGAGCCAACACCATTAATGGCAACCTGCTGATTGATCTCCAGCGGGGCGATGAACGCGGTGAACGCGATCGGATTGCCGTTCTGGTCAACCTGGAAAAGCAACAGGCTCCAGTCGAAGTCCGCCTGGGCAAAGCCATCGGCAGCAGTGCTTTCGGCCAGCAATTCACCGAAGGCGTCGAATTCGAGCGTGACTTCATCAGCCGGTGGCGTGAAGTCGACGGTCAGGAAAAACGACGTGCTGGAAACCTCGCCCCCGGCATTGGAACCGCCCCTGGAGGTCAATTGGGTCTCTGCAACGGTGGAAGCGGACGCGTCCCCGGTCGGGATCGATCCCGTGAGGATGGCATCGCCACGAGCGAAATGAAGACCAGGGTTTCCTAGGGAAACGCGGGTGTAATCATTTTGGCCAATGCCGCCACAGGCTCCAACGCAGGACAAGGCGGCATCCGAGGAATCACTATTGGCAACGCCCGGAATGCCATCGAACGACGCCCGGCTGCTGGTCGCATTGTCAATGCTTTGGATGGTGCCGATCTGCTCGGCACCGGAGGTCAACCGCACGTTGCTGATCTGCAGGGTCGAGTAGGCGATCACGCCGGCTTCGGCGTTGGACGCCAGCGGCCCGGTCATGGCCGTCATGGCCAGACCCGCAACCAGCCCGAGACCAATGGACTTGAACTTGTTCATTACTAACTCTCCTCAAACGCACTAAAGGGTTTCTACTCGACCTTCAGGGAATCCCTGAACGAGGAACCGAGATTGTCTCACATGTTTCGTCGCTGCTCACTATGCAGAAGTTATGCCATTATGAAAAATACGCGTAAAACCAAATGGTTAACAATACATCGTCGGGCAATTCCCCGGTTTTCGCGGGGTAGCCCGTTCCGGGACCGAGATAAAGTGTAAAGAATGCCGACATGCAATTATTCGATGTACCCAACAGCTAGGGCAGAGCAGGCGCGAAGAAGGGGGTGAAAATGAATAAGTGTCTGCTATTAAACAATAATGGAGTTGGGTCGCCGGTCATTCCTGTTCATATTTCTGTAAGAAAAATCGACAAACGATGCCGTACTCTGCCCTGGCGACGTTTCCGGCTTGGGCGGATCACGAGCCTGTGATAGGAAAAGCGCGGACCATTCGACAAACCCTCTGATCGAGAACAAACGGGCTGCATGGGTGCCATCTTTAAGGGAAATTAACCGCAGTCATGTTAGCTCGTCGCGCTGGGCCCCGACGCAGTCTGCCGACAAAGCCTCTAGGGTGGCTGATAGATCATGATCAGAATATTCAAGCACTATGTTCCGAAATCGGTATTCGTCCTGGGCTTCGTTGAGGTGGCGATCCTGTGGGCCGCCATTGCCGCGGGCCTGACCATCCGGTATGCCCAGCTCGGGGATACCGATGTGTCGCTCGCCCGATACCAGGTCGAATTCGCTACCTTTGTCTGCGTCGTCTATGTGTCCATGCTCGCCGTTGGCATGTATCAACTGGAGACCTGCCGGGATTTCAGGCTGAGCCTGGTGCGCCTGGGGGCCGCATTGCTGTTGAGCCTGGTAATTGGCTCGGTGGTTCTCTATCTGTTTCCCGACGTGGACATTTGGCGAAGCGTGTTTCTCTTCGCGCTCGGGCTGGCCGCCGTGGGAATCGTGATCAGCCGGTTCGTGTTCGTTCACGTGGCGGACATGAACCTGTTCCGGCGAAGGGTTCTGGTACTGGGGGCTCGTCGCGCGGCCAAGCGAATACAGGATCTCGAACAGGGACCTGGAAGAGATGCCTTTACCTGTGTCGGATTTCTGAGAATGACGGATCATCCGCCCGACGTCGAGGGGGCCATTCCATTTGCCGAAGCGTTGCCGTTAGCGGACTACGCCAGGCGCCTCGAAGCATCCGAAATCGTCGTTGCCATTGAAGAACGCCGCGGCACGCTTCCAACTGAAGAGCTGCTTGCCTGCAAGATGCAGGGGTTGAAGGTAACAGACGGTACCACCTTTATCGAACGTGAAACTGGCACGGTTGACCTTGATTCCTTGAACCCAAGCTGGCTGATTTTTTCCGATGGCTTCGGCGGGGTGGGGCGTGCGGACCTCGTGATCAAGCGCCTGTTTGATATTTCGGCTAGCCTGATCCTGCTTTTCCTGTCGCTTCCGATCCTCGTGACCACGGCGATCGCGGTCAAACTGACCAGTCCAGGACCGATATTCTATCGTCAGGAGCGGGTCGGCCAGTTCGGCAAGACCTATAATGTCATGAAGTTCCGGAGCATGCGCAACGACGCAGAGAAGGAAGGGCCGGTCTGGGCTCGCCAGAACGATACCCGGGTAACACCCGTCGGGCGCTTCATAAGGTCAACCCGGATCGACGAGATCCCGCAAATTTTCAACGTCCTAAAAGGTGATATGAGCTTCGTCGGTCCGCGGCCCGAGCGTCCGGTATTTGTGGAGGAGCTGGCGAAGCAAATTCCCTACTATAGCGAGCGCCACCAGGTGAAACCCGGAATTACGGGATGGGCTCAGATCAATTACCCCTATGGTGCGTCGATAGAAGACGCCAAGCAGAAACTCCAGTACGATCTCTATTACATAAAGAATTATTCAATATTTCTGGACTTTCTTATCCTGGTTCAGACGCTTCGCGTCGTCCTGTGGCCCGAAGGGGTAAGATGAAACCGTTCCGGAACCGACCGCGTCATATTATATATTTACATATGGCGTCTGGGTGGTGGAGCGACCGCTCGTCGCAGACTTGAAAAGGTTGGGGGCATACCATAGAAGTCGAAGTCGCCTTCGTAACGCACGCCATCGCCGCCACGGCTTTTTTCTTGCTGACCATCCTGTTGGCGGCGAGTTGGAAGCGCAGCGGACCGGGCATCTGGTTGGTGCTGGCCAGCCTGGCAACCACCGTCTGGGCGGCGGTGACAGCCGGTGCTTTCCATTTCGGTATTCTATCCCTTGCGGTTGGTTCGCTGACCGAGACGCTGCGCAGTCTTGGGTGGATCGCTTTTCTCGGGGCCATTCTGGGTCATTACTGGAATCAGGCCAATCGCACAGACTTTGCGCGGGGGACGCGCACCCTTGTCGGCGGTATATTTGGCGTTCTGGTGGTCCTTGACATCATACTGGCCCTTCAGAACCTGGGTGTGATCGCCCCGCTGGCGCTGGTGCCACAAGTCATATTGCTCAGTCGACTGGCCGTAGCCGTAGGCGGAATTTTTCTGGTCGACAATCTCTATCGCAATACGGCTGCAAAGAATCGTTGGGGGATTCGGTTGCTGTGCCTCGGCGTGGGCGGTCTGTTTGCGTACGACTTCTTCTTTTATGCAGATGCCGTACTGTCGGGACGCTTCAGTCCCACCTTTTTCGAGGCGCGTGGTGCTGTCAACGCGTTGGTGGTCCCGCTGATCGCCATTTCTGCGGCGCGCAATCCCAGTTGGAAACTGGATGTTTTCGTCTCTCGGGGCGTGGTCATTCACACCGCGTCACTGGTCGGCAGCGGCATCTACCTACTGGTTATGGGGGGCGTCGGCTATTACCTGCGGGACCTTGGCGGGCGTTGGGGTGTGATCCTGCAGATCACCTTCTGGTTCGGCGCCCTGTTGTTGTTGTTTGTGATTGTGTTTTCGGGGAAGTTCCGGGCCCGAATGCGGGTGTTCGTCAACAAACACTTCTTCAATTACCGCTATGACTATCGCGAGGAGTGGCTTCGGTTTCTCCACACCATATCCGAAAGTGAAATGGCCCGCGGCCTGCCGGAACGGGTGATTCAGGCGGTTGCCGATATTGTCGATAGCCCTGGGGGGCTGCTGTGGCAGCGCGATGATACGGGCCAGTTCGTGCGCACGGCACGCTGGACCTCCAAAGTGGAAACGGTCGGCACGGTCGACGGTGACTCGCCGTTTCTCAGGCTTATGGAAGAACGCAACTGGATCGTGGATCTGACCGCGCTCGCGGAAGATCAGGATGTTTATGAACGTTATCCGATACCCGACTGGATCTTGGCGGAGAAGAAGTTCTGGCTGGTCATTCCCTTGCTCCACCATCGAGAACTGGCCGGCTTCATCGTTCTTGAACACTCGCGGGCGCCCCGATCGCTCAACTGGGAAGACCGCGATCTTCTCAAGACCGTGAGCCAGCAGGCCGCCAGCTACCTTGCGGAACAGAAAGCCGAGAAAGCCTTGGCGGAAGCGCGGCAGTTCGAGGAATTCAACAAGAAATTCGCCTTCATCATGCACGATATCAAGAATCTGGCCAGCCAGTTGTCGTTGATGGTGAAAAATGCGGACAAACACGTTGGGAACCCCGAGTTCCAGAAAGACATGGTAGCAACCGTGCGCAACTCGGTGGACAAGATGCATTTGCTGCTCACCCGCCTGAATCGGTTGCAGGAGGCCGACAATAGCCGGGAGCGCCGATCGGTGCCGGTCAAATCGGTCCTGGAGCGTGTCGTGCAGGAAAAATCCGGAGCCAACGCAAACTTAACCTTTAAATGTGAAGCTGACGATCCGGTCGTGAGGGCCGACCCGGAGCAGTTGGAGACCATATTCACCCACATTGTCCAGAATGCGCTGGACGCAATCGATAAAAATGGCGCTGTCGATGTTATATTGGGTGGTCGTGGGGAGTGGGTGAGCGTTTGTATCGCCGACACTGGTCCGGGAATGGATGAAACTTTTGTCCGCGAGGAGTTGTTCAAACCGTTTCGCACCACCAAGGCACATGGCTATGGCATCGGCGCCTATGAGAGCCAGCAACTGGTGCGCGGGCTAGGCGGGCGGATCGAGGTGGATAGCGCGCTTGGGCGGGGGACATCGATAACCGTATGGCTGCCGCGCGATCGCGAATCCCGTGACGACGGGGTGGAAAATGATACGGCCACAGTGTGATAGGCCTGAGGAGACAGAAAGGGATGAAGGAGGCGAAGCGCAAGCTTCTCATCGTTGAAGACGATCCGGGTCTGCAGAGTCAGTACCGCTGGAGTTTCGAGGATTGCGAGGTTTTCGTCGCGGGAACGCGCGAGGAAGCCATCGAACTTTTGCGGGCCGAAATGCCAAGTGTTGTCACACTGGATCTCGGTCTGCCGCCGGACCCCGATGGCACGAGCGAGGGCTTTGCCACACTTGAAAATATCCTGCAACTTGCGCCGGAAACGAAGGTGATCGTCGCCACGGGGCACAGCGCCCATGAAAGTGCCCTGAAGGCCGTCGCGTTGGGCGCTTACGATTTTTATCGCAAGCCCGTGGATGCCGACGAACTGGGCCTGATCGTCAATCGCGCGTTCAATCTCTATGAGCTGGAAGCGGAGAATCGACGGTTGGCGCAGCAGCGCCAGTCATCGTCGCTCAAAGGGATCATCTCGGGTAGCGACAGCATGCTCAAGGTGTGCCAGATGATCGAACGGGTGGCGCCGGCCGACGTGGCTGTATTGCTGCTGGGCGCGAGCGGTACAGGTAAAGAGCTGTTGGCCCGCGCAATTCATGATTTGAGCCCCCGCGCCCGCAAGCCGTTTGTTGCCATAAACTGTGCGGCGATTCCCGAGAACCTGCTGGAAAGCGAATTGTTCGGATATGAAAAGGGCGCGTTTACCGGCGCCCACAAACAGACTCTGGGCAAGATTGAAATGGCGCAGGGGGGCACCCTGTTTCTTGACGAGATCGGGGATTT
>RFJA01000074.1 GCA_003695065.1 Alphaproteobacteria bacterium | reverse complement strand
CACCGGCACCATGTGGAAAAACCAGCTGTTGAGTGGAATGCAGCTTCGGGCCATGCGGGCGCTGCGTGAACATGTGGGCGCCGGAATCACCAGCCCGGTCTACCGGACCTGCGGGCGTATCGGGCATGTGACCTGGATCAACAGCAGCCCCGGTTTCGACGTGGACAAGGTGTTCGAACAGTATGGCACCGACCTGTTCCTGATCGCCCATCATTTCATCGAGGCGCTGGACCGCTGGACCTCGGATGACGACGACGATCTGGTGGTTGATCCCCTTACCGCCCGGGAGAAGGAATGCCTGCGCTGGGTGGCTCTCGGCAAGACGGATCAGGAAGTGAGCGAGATCATCTTCCGCTCACCCGCAACCACCCGCTTTCACGTCAAGAACGCGATCCGCAAGCTCGGGGCGTCCAACCGCGCCCATGCGGTCAGCATTGCGCACCAGAGGGGGCTGTTGGGGCCAAACCATTAGGCCTACTGCGATACCGCTCTGCGCGAACTGAAAGGACTGCGCGCCAGGGGTCAAATCGATCGCGGGGTCACTTGATTCGCGAATGACGAACCGAAGTCAGCGCAAACCATTCACGCTTTCGCCGACTCCGGGAGCACGACACGAATGTGCAATTCGCGCAACTGTTTGGGATGCACCTCACTCGGCGCCCCCATCATCAGATCCTGCGCCTGCTGATTCATCGGGAACATGATGACTTCCCGAATATTGGGCTCGTCGGCGAGCAGCATGACGATACGGTCGATGCCCGGCGCGATGCCGCCATGGGGTGGTGCGCCATATTTCAGGGCATTCAACATGCCACCAAAACGGGTTTCCACGTCCTGCCTGCTGTAGCCCGCAATTTCAAACGCCTTGTACATGACCTCGGGCCGGTGGTTCCGGATCGCGCCCGAGGACAGCTCGACCCCATTGCAGACGATATCGTACTGATAACCGAGCACATCGAGCGGGTCCTGAGTCTCGAGCGCTTCCAGTCCACCCTGGGGCATGGAGAAAGGGTTGTGGCTGAAGTCGATCTTCTTTTGCACCTCGTCATATTCATACATGGGAAAATCGACGATCCAGCAGAACGCGAACTGCCCGGTCTCAATGAGATTCAGCTCCTCGGCAACCTTGGTGCGTGCCATGCCGGCGAGCCTGGCAGCGTCACCCGGCCGCCCGGCAGCAAAGAACACCCCGTCGTTGTCACCAAGACCCAATTGCGTGCGCAGGAGGTCGGTCTTCTCCTCACCAAGGTTCTTGGCGATCGGCCCGCCCGGCACGCCATCCTTGATGTTGATGTAGCCAAGCCCGGCATATCCGGCACTGCGCGCCCAGTCATTCATCTTGTCGAAAAAGCTCCGGGCAAGCGCGCCGGCCCCCGGTGCCGGAATGGCGCGGACCACCGCACCGCCTTCGATAAGCTTGGCGAACAACCCGAACCCGCCGCCACGGAAAATCTCCGTGACATCCTGAATTTCGATGGGGTTGCGCAAATCCGGCTTGTCGGTGCCGTATTTCAACATCGCCTCTCGATAGGGAATCCGCGGAAACGGCGTCGGCGTCACCTTGCGACCCTGGGCGAATTCCTCGAAAACTCCGGCCAGCACCGGCTCTATGGCGGCAAAGACATCATCCTGGGTCACAAACGACATTTCCATGTCGAGCTGATAGAACTCGCCGGGGCTGCGATCGGCCCGGGCGTCCTCGTCCCGGAAACAGGGCGCGATCTGGAAATAGCGATCGAAGCCCGCGATCATGATGAGCTGCTTGAACTGCTGCGGCGCCTGAGGCAGGGCATAAAACTTGCCCGGATGCAATCGGCTAGGGACCAGAAAGTCGCGCGCTCCTTCGGGGGAACTGGCAGTCAGGATCGGCGTTTGGTACTCGCGAAATCCCTGCTCCGTCATGCGGCGACGGATTGACGCTATGATCTCCGAGCGCAGAACCATGTTTTGATGAAGCTTGTGGCGACGCAGATCAAGAAAGCGGTACCGCAGCCGCATATCTTCCGGATAGTCGTGATCCCCGAAAACCGGCATCGGCAGCTCCTGGGCCGCCGAAAGCACTTCAAAGTCCTCGATCTTGAGCTCCACCCTGCCAGTGGGCAGGTTTTCGTTCACCGTATCCTCGGTGCGCGCCACCACCGTACCGGTAACACAGATCACACTCTCTGCGCGCACCGCCTCGACCGCCTGGAACGCCTTGCTATCAACATCGGTGACGCACTGCGTGATCCCATAATGGTCACGCAGGTCGACAAACAACAGATTGCCATGGTCCCGCTTTCTGTGGACCCAGCCTGACAGCCGGACCGTCTGCCCCACGTGGGTTTCACGCAATTCGCTGCAATTGTGAGTTCTGTAACTGTGCATGGATCCCGGTATTCGCTTTGTTATGGGCTTGGCAGTGTCGAGGCGGAAAAGCGCATGGTTTGCCCCCTTTTGTCAAGAGGCATCCTCCAATTTCCCAGACCGGAAAAAACGCAAATTGCTGGATGAAAAACCGTGCCCGAACGTATATAGCATGTCGCCATGACGATCATTACCGATACCCAAGCTCTGGCCCGCGCCTGTGAAGGCTGGGCCCGGGAGCGCTATATCACGGTGGATACCGAGTTCAAGCGGGAGACCACCTACTGGGCCGAGCTCGCCCTGGTGCAGGTGGCCGGGGCCGACTTTCACGCCGCCATTGATCCGCTGGCGCCTGGACTATCGCTGGACCCGTTCTATGACCTGATGCGCAACGAGAAGGTCCTGAAAGTTTTTCATGCGGCGCGCCAGGACATTGAGATTTTCGTCCATGAAATGGGCGATGTCCCTCACCCGCTGTTCGATACCCAGGTCGCTGCCATGGTCTGCGGGTTCGGCGAATCCGTCGGCTATGAAACCCTGGTCAATACCTTGACCGGAGCCAAGCTCGACAAGGTGGCGCGTTTCATGGACTGGACCAAACGCCCGCTCACCCGACGCCAGATCGACTATGCGCTGGGCGATGTGACCCACCTCAGAACGATCTATGAAAAGCTCTCGGCCAAGCTGGAACAAACCGGGCGCGCCGGTTGGCTCGACGAGGAAATGGATATCCTCACCGATCCGGCAACCTACCGTAACGATCCCGATGACGCGTGGCTTCGCCTGAAGCCACGCAGTCGCAACCGCCGGTTTCTCGCCATCGTGCGCGAGGTGGCGGCATGGCGCGAACGCTACGCCCAGGACAACAATCTGGCACGTAACCGGGTGGTGCGGGACGATGTGGTGCTGGAGGTTGCGGCCCACGCCCCCAAAGATGCGGACGCTTTGGCCGGCATCCGCGGCTTTCCCAACAAGATCGCCCGGGGACCGGCCGGCGAGGACCTGCTTGGCGCAATCAGGAAGGCTGAAAATCTGCCCGACAACGCGTTGCCCACGGTGGCCAGCCGGAAAGGGCACGACCGCTCCGCCGGTCCCACCGCCGACGCGCTCAAGCTCTTGCTGAAAATCAAATCCCAGGAACATCAGGTGGCGGCCAAGCTCATCGCCACAACTGCCGACGTGGAGCGACTGGCGGACGAGCAAAAACCCGACATCCGGGCGCTCAAGGGTTGGCGCTATGAGATTTTCGGCAAGGACGCGCTGGCAGTGCGTGACGGGAAGCTGGCCTTCGCGGTGCGTGCAGGCAAACTGATAACGGTGCCGCTCGATTAATCCACAACCACCTCGGCGCGCCGGCCCAGGGCCTTCGCCAACGCCTCAAGGCGGCGCTGCGGCACTTCGCCCAGCAACATGCGCCACCGGGTCGGCACCCGCAGTACCACGGCCTCGTCAGTCAGTTCCAATGACGACTTCCCAAGCGCGGCCGACGTTCCCCCGGACACCCGCTGCCCGAGCCGCAAAGCAAGACCGATCCGCTCGGCCAGGGCTATGTCTTCGTCGCTCAATACGGATTGGGCATCGCGGGCCAGCACCCCGCCGTTCACCGTTCCGCCGTTCAGTGACCCGCCGTAGCAGACGAAAAGCGCGAGCCCGATAAGTGCACAACCACGATGATCGAGCCCACCGAAACGGCCGTAGAGCATCTCGATCAGAACCCGCTCGGCCCGATAATCGGGGTGCCCCTGCCACGCCACATCGGCCAGCATGGACGCGGCATGGCGCAGCCGCCGGTCAACCGGATTTTCGCCCGGGAACAGTGGATCCGCCCATTCCAGAAGCTTTACGGCATGTTCGGGGAAGCGGCCCGTCTGCTCGGCCAGTTCGTGACAGCTCTCAAGAAGGGGGTCGCGCCGCCGCACGTCATCGGGCATGGCCTCGAACACCAGCCCTTCGCGCAATCCCAGGGCCGACACTACGAGACCGTCTGATCCGGTGGCGCGCACCACCCGGCGCATGATGGTGGCGGCAAGCGGCAGGCTTTCCACCCGGCGCTGCGGAATATTGGGAATCCGGTTGAGCGACGGCGCACTCATCACCGACACCACGTCGCACAGGCTGTCCAGGTCGCGCCGATTGATGGTGTAGTGATGCAGGATATGGAGCGGATAGCCGGACTGGGCGATACTGATCTTGGCCAGCGCGCGCCACGCCCCGCCGACGGCGTAGAACGGCAATCCGCGTCCCTTGTCCAGCCAGTCAACACCGGCCAGAACCTCGTCGATTCGCGCAATCACCGCCTTGCGATCTGCCTGAAAATCCTCAAGCATCAATAGGGGCCCCAAGGGCAGGGTGACGGTTTCCCGAACCGCGCCATCCCGAAGATGGACCAGTTCCAGACTGCCACCGCCAAGATCACCCGCAATGCCCTCGGCATCGGGTATGCCGGCCAACACGCCAAGGCCGGCCAGCCGCGCCTCGTCCTCGCCCGACAGGACGCGAACCCTGAAACCACAGCTACGCTCCACCTGGTCGATAAAGGCCTCCCCATTGCTGGCGTTACGCACCGCTGCAGTGGCCACCGCCTCGACATGGCGCACCCGCATGTCATCGAGCAGAATGGCAAACCGGCCCAGGGTCTGCAGCGCCAGCACTGTCCCTTCGGGATTGAGCAATCCCGTCTTGCTCATGGAGCGGCCAAGACCGCAAAGTACTTTCTCGTTGAAAAAGACGCGAGGGAACCGGCCTGCGCCCTCAAACACCACAAGGCGCACAGAGTTCGAACCGATGTCGATCACCGCTATGCGGTGGTCAGACGGTCTTGATGAAGACAAACCAGCCCTCTTGATGGTGCAGAACAAGCCTTTTCGTTCGCCTTCTTAACGGCATCCTCCCGGTTTGTATAGACGCAAGTCATCGGTGATCGGATGCCACCGGCGATTTCCTGGGCGTCAGGCGGGAGCCAGGCTTCGGCCCCTTTCCGGTGCCTGAAAGGCTGGGGTTGGTCATGAAGTAATGGTGAAGGTTGAACGCATTCTTCCCCGCCGGCCGCCGGGTATAGGTGCCGTCCGGGTTCAGGTCCCAGCTTTGCGCCTCGTCCTGAAGGTTGGCCATCATCACCTGTTCGAGGATCTGGGCATGAACGGTCTCGTTCTCGATGGGCACCAGGGTCTCGACCCGACGGCCCAGGTTCCGGGGCATCCAGTCCGCCGACGAAATGAACACCTTGGCCGAAGGCGATGGCATCACCTGCCCCGCGCCGAAGCACACGATTCGGGAATGTTCCAGAAAACGCCCCACGATGCTCTTGACCCGGATGTTCTCCGACAAACCGGGCACGCCGGGACGCAGACAGCAGATCCCGCGCACCACCAGCACAATGGACACGCCGTTCTGGCTCGCCCGATACAGCGCGTCGATGATTCCAGGGTCGACCAGCGAATTCATCTTGGCCCATATGGTGGCCGGACGCCCGGCCCTGGCATGCCCGATTTCATCCTCGATCAGTTCCATGAGTTTGTTGCGCAGTCCATAAGGCGAGATAGCGATTTTCTCCAGCGTCTTCGGCTTTACGTAGCCGGTCAGAAAATTGAAGAGATGCGTGGCGTCACGTCCGAATGCCGGGTCGGCAGTAAAAAACGAAAGATCGGTATAAATGCGCGCTGTTACAGGATGGTAATTTCCGGTCCCGAAATGCACATAGGTGCGCAGATCGCGGCCCTCACGACGCACCACCAGCGACACCTTCGCATGGGTTTTGAGTTCGATGAACCCATAGACAACCTGCACCCCGGCACGTTCCAGATCGCGCGCCCAACGGATGTTCTGCTCTTCGTCGAATCGCGCCTTGAGCTCTACCAGTGCAGTCACCGATTTGCCGGCCTCGGCCGCCTCGATGAGCGCCTTGACCACAGGCGAGTCCGCGCCGGTGCGATACAGTGTCTGCTTGATCGCAACCACATTGGGGTCGCGCGCCGCCTGACTAATGAACCGGACAACCACCTCAAAGCTCTCATAGGGGTGGTGGACCACGAAATCCTTTTCGCGAATGGCAGAGAAACAGTCGCCACCGTGTTCGCGGACCCGTTCAGGGAACCGGGGATTGTAAGGTGGAAACTTAAGGTCCGGGCGTTCATCCCCTATGATTTGATTGGTGTCGGCAATCCCCAGCACGCCGTCCACCAGAACCACATCCTGTTCGCTCACCCTCAATTCCTGATAGATCAGCCGCTTGAGATCCTCAGGCATATCCCGGTTCATTTTGAGTCGAATGACGTCGCCCCGACGCCGCCGCTTGAGCGCGGTCTCGAACGACCGCACCAGGTCCTCGGCTTCTTCTTCGATCTCGATATCGCTATCACGTATGACCCGGAACAGGCCGCGTCCTTTGACCGTGTAGGACGGGAATAGCTGATCCAGAAACAGGGTGATGAT
>RFJA01000073.1 GCA_003695065.1 Alphaproteobacteria bacterium | reverse complement strand
GTGCTGACCATGGCGCAGCAGGACAGCTAGTCGCTTCCCTTCAGGTTTCGCTCCCAGAACCGGAAAATGGTTTCGTGGAGGTGGCGTTCGGGGCCGGCGCCCTGAATGTTGTGGCCACCGCCCGGATAGACCATGGTCTCGAAGGGGATGGCATTCTCCTGCAGCACCGCCATGACCCGGGCGCTGTTCTCAAAGGTGACGTTATCGTCGGCAAGTCCGTGAATCAGCAGCAAAGCAGGTTTAAGGCTGGCAATCTCCGGAAAAACGTCGCTTGCGGCGTATGCCTCCGGATTCGCGTCGGGGAGGCCAAGATAGCGTTCCGTATAATGGGTGTCGTAAAGCCGCCAGTCTGTTACCGGCGCCCCGGCGACCACCGCGGCAATGCGGTCGGGTGCTGCAAGGCCCAGCTTGAGTGCCATGTATCCGCCGTAACTCCAGCCGTAAACACCGATACGGTTGGGGTCGACAAAGGGCTGGCGACGCAACCAGTCGAGCCCTGTGATCTGGTCTGCCACTTCGACCTTGCCCAACTGACCGAACAGTCCTCGTTCGAAGTCATGGCCGCGTCGTGCCGTGCCGCGGTTATCGAGGCTGAACACCGCATAGCCCCGGGCAACGGCGACCTGATACCAAAGCGGCATCCAGCTTTTCCGGACAATCTGTCCCTTGGGGCCGCCATACACATGAACGATCACTGGGAACGGCCCGTCACCGTCAGGACGGATCAGGCGGTAATGCAGGGTCGTGCCGTCTTCTGCCGCAAGAGTTCCGAAGCTGGGAGCGGCGTGCGCTCCGGCAAAGGGAGCGTAAGGGTGGTCTGCGGTCAGGCGGTTTTCATCAATCCAGTACAGGAGTCGATTGTCTATTGCTCGCAAGGCCACGCTCGGCAGGCGGACCGGGTGGGTTTCCACATCGACAAAGGTTGTCGCGTCGGGGCTGATGACGGCCCGGTGCCAGTATTCGTCCCTCGTGACGCGCCGAGGCAAATCGGTCGTTGCAGGGTCAAGATCGGTCACAAAGAGATGTTTTTCAACCGGGCTGTCCAGCCAGCCATGAACAAAGAGCCGGTTATTCCGCCAGTCCACGCCGGCGATCTCGTCAATGTCGCCAAGCCCCGGGGTCAGCGCACCAAGCCGGTTTCCCTCCATGTCATAGAGAAAGATGGCCCTCGGGCCGTCCTGTTCCGATGCCCATAGAAGTCTTGTTCCATCCGGCGATACATCAAGATCGTGATGAGCCGGGACCCAAGTGGGGCTGGTCTCCCGAATCAGGATTTTTTTGACTTTCCCTCTACGGTCGAGATGGAGCACCTCCAGCATTTTCTGATGGCGCGCCTGATGGACGACAATCATCCCTTTTGAATCGGGCAGCCATCGGAGCTCGACGAGATAGCCGTGCTCGGGCAATCTGGCCCAGCGGACCCGCTGACCATCCAGTGTCATGATGCCCAGCCGTCCGCGGACATTCTGTTCTCCGGCGCGGGGAAAGGCTTCGGGAATCACGGTGTACCCGTTCGGCCCCAGCGTGACCCGAGGCGTGACATCAAGCCCGCTTTCATCGGTCTCCATAAAGGCGATGAAGCGCCCGTCGGGCGACCACCAGTACCCCGAATACCGCTTCAATTCCTCGCGCGCGATATAGTCCGGCAAACCGTTGCGCACCGGGCCGGTGCTCCGGCCCGATCTCGTCAATTGCCATTCCTGCCGGGTTGCCATATCGAGAAGATACAGGTTGCCGTCCCGGACATAGGACAGGTGGCGATGGTCAGGTGCGAAGCGCGTGGCCTGTTCGGCTGCACGTGTATCAGTCAGGGCGCGGGGTCTAGCTTTCTCGAGATCGAACAGGAACAGGTCGCCTTCCAGGGTGAACAGGATGGCTTGATCGCCGGGCACCCAGCGAAATGTCGCGAGTTTGATTCGGTTCGGATGCTGTGTCAGGGCGGCGGCGACCGATCGGGTGTGAAGCGTTTTGTCTTGCAACAGATCCGACAGTGAGAAAACCTGGTGTGCCTGGCCGGTCGCCACCTCCATCACCCAGAATTCCTGTTCCGCCGTGGCACCATACCGGGTCTTGAGGTAACCGAGCCGTTGACCATCATGGCTGAATTGAATGGCCCGCGGCAGGTTACCAACCAGTGGCGGGTCAGCGAACAGCCGCTCCAGCGTCAGTTGGGTGGTCGCCTCTGCCGGGGGCGCCTCCAACATCGGGATTGCAATCGCAACCAACGAAATTAACGTTCGCAGATAACTCATTCGCGGATGGTAATGCAGACTGCAGGGGCCAGGCAAATCACTGCAACGGCAACGCGACCGCGCGCGGGCGCACGGGGTCTCCCCGGGGCCACAGCTCATAGACGATCACCGCAACCGTGTCCACCGGGACGGAGGGGAATACCGCTTCAAAGGTCACATGTTTGAGGGCCATGGTGCACACACCGTCGGTCATGCCGATCGGCAACTGCACAGCCAGAGCTTGGGCGATGACAGGGAGGTGGGCCGGTGTCCCCCGCCGAGCCGGACCCAGCGCGTGATAGCAGCCATTGGGCACAAGCACGTGGGCCTCGAGCACCAGGGCGCCGTCCTCGCGCCAGGTGAGCAGGTAATTGCTAGCCGGCTCAGCCAACAGTGCGGCGCGGTCCGTGCCGGCCGCCGGGGCCGAGCAGGCGACAATCGCCAAGGCGCTGACGAGGGCAAAGGCGACTTTCACCCCAACCTCCAGCAATCGCGGTACGGACAGGATGAACCATGTGCGGGCGCGGCGCAAGGTATCAGCCAAAAATGACCGCGGGTAGCCAGGTGGCGATGGCCGGGAAAAGGGCGAGGATCAGAAGGGCCGCCACCTGTATACCGACGAACGGTAGGGCGCCTTTGTAAATCTGCCGGGTGGTGATTGATTCCGGCGCCACGCCGCGCAGGTAGAACAACGCGAACCCGAATGGCGGCGTCAGGAACGAGGTTTGCAGGTTGATTGCCATCATGACACCCAGCCAGACCGGGTCAACCCCAAGGAAGAACAGGGCGGGCGCCACAATCGGCACAACCACGAAGGTGATTTCGATGAAATCGAGGAAGAACCCGAGCACGAACATCACCAGCATCACCACGAAGATGGCGCCGATCGCGCCACCGGGCAGGCCGGAAAGCAGTTCATGAACCGCGTCGTCGCCCCCAAGCCCGCGAAACACCAGCGAGAACATGGCGGCACCAATCAGAATCACAAACACCATGGCGGTGATTTCCAGGGTTGATCGCGACACCGCCGTCAGGATCCCTGCGGCGAAGGTGCGCCGCAGACTGACGACGATACCCCAGATGAGCACGACACAGGCAAGCGAGGCGGCCCCTATGGCAAGCCGTTCCGTAAGGGCGATAGTCTCACGACCGAGCCTCAAATCAAAAAGGCTGGTCAGAATCAGTATCAGCACAAGGGCGGCGCCGCCGGCCACGATCGGCGCGGGCCGCGCTTCGTCAAGCCTGAGGCCGGCAAGCAATGTGGCTCCCATGGCGCCAACGCCGGCAGCCTCGGTCGGCGTTGCGATGCCTGCCATGATCGAACCGAGAACGGCGACAATCAGCACCACCGGCGGAACCACGGCGTGCAGGGCGTGGCGCAGCGCTGCGCGCCGTTCCTCGTCACTGCCAATCTCGTCGCGCGGGATCGCCGGGGCGGCATCAGGACGGAATATGGCAACGGCAATCTGATAGAGGATATAGAGAAGCACGAGCCCAAGTCCCGGCAACAATGCCCCGGCAAACAGATCGCCCACGGACAATGGTTCGGCAGTCCAATTACCGAGCTGGCGCTGGGCGTCCTGATAGGCCGACGACAGCACATCCCCGAGGAGCACCAGCACGATCGACGGCGGAATGATCTGGCCCAGGGTTCCCGCCGCACTGATTGAACCGGCGGCCAGCGCCGGGTCATAGCCGCGCCGTATCATGGTCGGTAGGGCGAGAAGCCCCATGGTCACCACCGTTGCACCGACAATTCCGGTGGACGCGGCCATCAGCGCACCGACAATGGAGACCGAAATGCCGAGACCGCCGCGCAGGTTGCCGAACAGCTTTCCCATGCTGTCCAGCAACTCCTCGGCAACCCGGGAGCGCTCCAGCATCACCCCCATGAAAACGAACAGCGGCACCGCCATCAGAACTTCATTGGTCATGTTGCCGAAGATGCGTTGCGGAAAGGCGCCCAGAAACGATATGTCGAAGACGCCCAATGCATGGCCGATTCCGGCGAAGATCAGGGCGGTGCCCGCCAGCGTGAAGGCGACCGGAAAGCCGGACAGCAAAAGCCCGCACGCGGTGGCGAACATCAGCATATCAAGAGCTTCCTGCACGACCATGGGCTAAAAGCGCGGGGCTTCCTCCTGGCTGAGTTCTTCTTCGCCCAACAGAACCCGGGCAGCGTGGATGGCCATGGCGACGCCCTGGAGACCAACCAGGACGGCAAACACCAGGATTTCCGTTTTCAGGATGTAAATGGCCTGAATACCCGCAGTCTCCCGGGAGCCTTCACGAACCGCCCAGGACGCGAGCACGTAAGGCCAACCGGTAACCCAGGCCGCAACGCACGTGGGCAGCAGGAGCAAGATCACCCCGAGCAGATTGACCCAGGCCTTGGTACGGGTCGAGGCCGTTCGATAAAACAGGTCGACCCGCACGTGCCCGTTGTGCAGAAGCGTGTAGCCCGCGCCCAGCATGAACAGCGAAGCGTAGATGTAAATCAGTGATTCCTGGACGAAAATGAAGCTAAGGCCGAAGACATAGCGCAGAAGCACCACCACGAACTGGACCAGCACCAGAAGGACGGTAGCCCATGCGACCGCCCGTCCGATCCGGTCATTGATGGCGTCGATTATCCTTGCAAGCACGGTCAGTGCGTTCAAGGCCTTCCCCTTTTCTCACTTCAACGCGAGCGCTTTCCCTGCTTACTCGCCCGTTTCCTGCTTACTCGCAAGCGGGCCGGGAGTCCAGCCGGCGCGCGTCGATGAAAGCGTGTTCCGCGGTTTCTTCGTAAGCCTGGTATTTGGATTTGGCAGCCATCATGCTCTGGTAGACGCGCCGGGTGATATCGTCTTCTTCAGCGACTTCAGCCAGCACCTCGGCCGAGACACGCTTGAGTTCGCGCACCACCTCCTCGGGGAAGGCGCGCGGGGTGATGCCATGCTGTTCGGCAAGCGTCTTCTGGGCTTCGGCATTGCGCACCTTGTACTCGGCCCACGAATACATGTATTCGGCGTCGCAGAGTTGCTGGATCAGATTCTTCTGGTTTTCGGTGAAACTGTTCCAGACGTCGAGATTGAATCCCAGCGCCAGCGCTGCCCCCGGTTCGTGGAAGCCCGGATAGTAGTAGTGATCAGCCACTTTGTGCATGCCAAAGGCCAGGTCATTCCACGGGCCGATCCATTCCGCCCCGTCAATGGCGCCGGACTGCAGGGACAGAAAAATCTCGCTTCCCGGCAGCGCCACTGTTGCGGCACCAAGACGCCGCAGCACCTCGCCGCCAAGGCCGGGCATGCGCACTTTCAGGCCCTTGAAGTCTTCAAGGCTGTTGATCGGGCGCTTGTACCATCCGCCCATCTGGCTTCCGGTGCTGGCCGCAAGATGAGCCCTGATATTGAACTTGCCACACAGCTCGTCATAGAGCGCCTGGCCACCATCAAACTTCATCCAGCTATAAAGCTCGTCAGCCAGCATGCCGAACGGAACCGAGGTGAAGAATGGAAAGGCCTTGGATTTGCCCTGCTGATAATAGTCCGCCACATGGTAGCAATCGGCGGTTCCGCTGGAGACCGCATCAAAGGCCTCGAAGGCGCCGACCAGTTCGCCGGCGGCGAACACTTTGACCGTCAGCGCCCCGTCGGTCAGTTCGGTGATCCGTCGGGCCAGGCGTTCGGCGCTCATGCCAAGGCCGGGAAAGTTCTTGGGCCAGGCGGTGACCATTTTCAGCGTACGTTTGCGGGTGACCACCGCCGGGCCTTTGGCCGGGCCAGCCGTCTCGCCATTGCCGCCGTCGCACGCTGTCAGTGCTGCCGCAGCGCCGAGGGCCGCCGCTCCGCCCAGAAACTTCCGTCTCTCCATCGACCCGAACTCCTAAAGCTGGTGTTTTCCGGTTTCTTGTGCCCCGTCGAAATCGCCGCTGATTGTATGCATTTAGCCGAGGGGTGCAATAGCGACCGCCGGGGAAAATTGCGCAGTGATCAGGAAATTCCGTCAGGCCACCTCTCTATATTGGTCAGACGACGCGATCGCGTGGCGACGCGGCGCTGAAAAAGGCATCGAGATTATCAAGCGCACGCATCCCCATGGCGGTGCGCGTCCTGACTGTTGCGCTGCCGATGTGGGGCAGGAGAAAGACATTCTCCAGCGCCAGGTAGCCGGGATTGATCCGGGGTTCCCCGTCAAACACATCGAGGCCGGCGGCAGCCACGTGGCCGGACCTGAGGGCGTCGATGAGAGCCGCGTCATCGACAATCGGGCCGCGTGCCGTATTGACCACGATGGCCCCTGGTGGCAGGCGGGCAATCCGCTCCCGGTTCAACAGGTAGCGGGTCGCGGGGGTCAGTGGGCAATTGATCGAGAGAACGTCCGACACCTCAAGAAGAGCCTCGACCGTGTCGTGGAATACAGCGCCCTGTTCCTTGTCTTCCGGCAGGCGCCGCCGGTTGTGGTAGTGGATCTCCATATCCAGGCCGCGGGCGGCCTTTGCCACCCGGCGCCCGATATCGCCCATCCCCACGATGCCGAGACGGCGGCCGGATATCTCGGTACCCACCATGAAGTCCACCGACCAGCTTTTCCAGTCACCACGGCGCAGCAGGCGTTCAGCCTCGCCCGCGCGCCTTGCCGCCCCCAGCATCAGCAAAATTGCGATTTCGGCGGTGGCGGCGCTGAGGACCTCGGGTGTGTTGGTGACAACGATGCCTTTCTCCCGTGCTGCGTCCAGGTCGATATTGTCGACCCCGACCGCATGGTTGGCGATGATTTTCACGCTGTGGGGCAGGGCCCTGATGATGTCCCCGGTCAGGTGCACGTTTACATGGCAGAGAATGCCATCGTGATCTTGGGCCGCCTTTGGGATCGCTTCGGCCGAGGATTCGGAAGCACCCTCAAGAACGGTCACATTGTAGCAGGCACGGGCGCGCTCCCCGACTGCCGGCATCAGCGCGCCGGTTACAAGAATCCGCTTCTTTTCAGTCATTTGGCCGTTTTTCGATGTTCAAGGGGTCAGGATCTTTCCCGGATTGAGAATGCCGTCGGGATCGAGCGCCGCCTTGACCGCGCGCATGACGCTGACCGCCTCGCCATGTTCGGCGATCAGGAACTCCCGCTTGCCAACCCCGATGCCATGTTCGCCCGTGCAGGTGCCATCCATGGCCAGAGCCCGCTCCACCAGCCTGCGATGGAGATCCTTGATACGCTGCATTTCTTCGGCGTTGTTCTTGTCAAAGGAAAAGGTGACATGGAAATTGCCGTCACCCACATGGCCGACAATGGGCGCGTCGACGCCGACCTTCTCGAAATCCGCTTCGGTTTCCAAGATGCAGTCGGCCAGTCGCGAGATGGGCACACAGACATCGGTGGTCATCAGCGCCTTGCCCGGTGCCATGGCGGCGCAGGCGTAGGCCACGTCATGACGGGCCTGCCACAGGCGGTTGCGGTCCTCGGTCCTTTCAGCCCAGGCGAAGTCCCCGCCGCCCATGTCTTGCGCCAGGGCGCGAAATGCTTCCACCTGTTCACGGACCCCGGCCTCGCTGCCATGAAATTCGAGAAACAGGGTGGGGGCTTCGGCATAATCGGTTTTGGAGTAGGCGTTGACGGCGCGCACCTGGGTTGCGTTGAGAAGCTCGATCCGGGCGATCGGGATACCCGACTGGATGGTGGCTATCACCGTGTTCACGGCGCCTTCGAGGGTCTCGAAAGGGCAGACTGCGGCCGATATGGTCTCCGGGATGCCATAGAGGCGAAGTGTGATCTCGGTCATGATGCCGAGGGTGCCTTCGGAGCCCACAAAAAGGCGGGTCAGATCATATCCGGCGGCCGATTTTCGGGCGCGGCGGGCGGTCCGGATGACGCGCCCGTCGGCGAGAACCACGGTCAGCGCCAGGACATTTTCCCGCATCGTGCCATAGCGTACCGTGGTCGTGCCCGAAGCCCGTGTTGCGGCCATGCCGCCGAGGGTCGC
>RFJA01000072.1 GCA_003695065.1 Alphaproteobacteria bacterium | reverse complement strand
CATACTGCTGGGGCTTTCCATCGTCACGCGACTGGGCGTCGTGCTGCTCCTGTGCGCTCTGGCGCTGCTGACCGAATACAATAACCTCAAGCTCGGTTACAACAGCGCGCGCCTCGTGGAGTTGAGTTCGGGCACGACCGCGCGGACGCTGTATGAGGCGGCCGACAGCTTCTTCAATCGCTTTGATGAGCCGCTGCAGACCGCCCAGACCAACGGCGGCATGACCTGGTCGATCCGTATCATGGGCGTGCCTTTCACCGATCCGGTGGCGGCGCTCTCCGTATTGGTGGCCAGCCACCGCCTGGAGACGGGTTTCGTGTTGGGGCTGATCATTCCGCTGGCCTTGGCCTTGTGTTTCGGCCGGGTGTTCTGTTCCTACATCTGCCCGGCCTCGCTGTTGTTTTTCTCGATTGCCCGAGTTCGGCGATTGCTCGGCAAATGGTTGCTGTTTCCGGAGCTGCCCGCGCATCGCGGATTCGCCTGGGGTATCCTGGTTGGGGGGCTGGTTGTCGCCGCGTGGCTGGGACACGGGATCTGGAGCCTGTTGCTGCCGTATTTCGCGATCGGACAGACGATTTTTCACGGCATCGCGATGGGAACGCTCTCCATCGCCCTGGGCAGCGTGGTGGTTTTTGCGCTGCTGGATCTGGTGTTCGGCAAACAGTTCACCTGCCGTTACGTCTGCCCGACCGGCCGTCTGCTGGGCGCGATCGGGAGGCGATCGGTCTTTGCCATCCGGCGGGAGGCGTCGCAATGCCTGACGCAGTGCACGAGCTGCGCCGATGTGTGTCCATTCAAGGTGAACCCGAAGCTGGATGAAACGGTGGACTGCTCGATGTGCGGCGAATGCCTGGTGGTCTGCCCGACGAAATGCCTGTCCATTGGATTGAGGCGTGGAAGTCGGGAGGAGGCGGGAGGGGAAAGCATGGGCAAGCCTGGAGGGTTCGCGGGGCGCGCCTCGAGTTTCGCGCCCCTCATCCCGCTGTTCCTGCTGCTCCTTTTCACCGCTCCGCTGGCCCGCGCGCACCATTTCAAGGGGCTTCCGCATTACAACTATTTTGAAAACTATCCCCAGGTGCCGGAGGAGGAGTTTCTCGGTCAGGCCGGGGAGTATGAGTTGTCGCTGGTGGTGTACGACTTTCAGGGCATCAACCGCGAGAAGGCCGAGGATCCCGACAACGTCCGGCTGTTCCTTCTGATCTTCAACCTGCTGGACAACCGCATCTATCAGGGGCCGCTGACTCTGGAGATCCTCGACCGGGGAACGCCGGTGCACGCGGTGAAGTTTGAAGCGGCCGACCTGGAGAATATCTATTCGCTCCATCGCGAGCTGCCGGATACCGGCCGGTATTCGCTGCGCGTGACGCTGCACGGCGAGAAGAATCTGCAAGCCGTGATCCCGTTCCGGCTTTCCACCCAGAAGATCCACTGGGGCAAGTGGGTGGGATTGTCGCTGTTGATCCTGATCACGGTGGCCGCCATCGGCGCGCGCAAAGCCCGGATCGCGCAGGATCGCCGGGAGGCCCGTCTCGCCCGGGCGGCTGGAGGAGGAGGAAATGGCTGACACAAATACGGCTGTCAACGATCCGTTCTGTTCCTTCGAAGCCTATCTGTCGAATCAGGTTCACATCGGGTTTCCCGCCGGGAGCGGCGGATTGCAACCGGGCGAGGCGTTTCACGTAATGCCCGGCATTCCGACCTGGATGGCGGCCACCGGCGTGGTGCTGATCGTCCTGGTCTCACACCTGCTGGTGGGCAGCCGGCAGGGCGTGGACCGTCCGCGCGCGGGCTGGCGGATCAACCTGCTCTCCTTCGCCGGGTTGAAGGCCCTGGTGAAGCGGCCCTGGTTTCCGCTTGCGGCTCAGTCGATCTCGCTGGCGCTTTTTCTGCTCGTGCTGAGCGCCGGCATTTTCGGAAATCCCAAGGGAAATATTGCGCCCGTGCTCACCTGGACGTGGTGGTGGGTGTTGTTGATTTTCTTCGTGCTCGGCCTGGGCGAGGCGTTCTGCATGGTGTGTCCCTGGGAGGCGATGTCGTCCCTCATCACCTCTCTTTCCCTCAAGTCCCGCGTCAAGCGGCTGGGCTTCGAGCGGCCGTGGCCGAAATGGGCGCGCAACCTGTATCCGGCGATTGCCTTGTTCATTCTGTTGACCTGGTTTGAACTGGGCCACGACGTCACCCACTCGCCGCAAGCCACCGCCTTGATGGGATTGGCCATGGTGGCGATGGCCGTGCTGGCGGCGATCGTTTTTGAGAAGCGCTCGTTCTGTCGCTACAGCTGCCTGGTCGGGCGCATCACCGGCTTGTATGCCCTTTTCAGTCCGGTGGAGGTCCGCTCGATATCGACGGAGGCCTGCTTGAAATGCGCCACGAAGGACTGTTATCGCGGCAACGACACTTCGACCGGTTGCCCGACGGGTTTGTTTCCCGGGAGCTTCAACGAGAATTCCTACTGCACCATGTGCACCGAATGCGTCCGGGCCTGCCCCCACGACAACATGGCCATCAACCTCCGGCCGTTCGCCTCGGACCTGTTGAGCAAGACCCGCTTTCGCTGGGATGAAGCCATGCTGGCGATCGTGCTGCTGGCCCTGACGAGTTTTCACGGCTTGACGATGACCCCGCAATGGACGCAGTGGAACCATCGGCTGCGGGTGGAGACAGGGTTCGGGCCGGAGGCGGTGTTTACCGCGCTGATGATCGGAATGCTGGTCGCGCCGATCGGCCTGTTCTGGCTCGCGGCCCGGCTGGCCCGCGTCCTGACGCGCGGCGGGGACGTTCCGGTGGCTCGGATCTTTCAGGCCTTCGCCTATGCCCTGGTGCCGGTGGCGCTGTTTTATCACCTGGCGCACAACTGCATGCACTTCTTTCACGAAAGCCAGAATCTTCTCCCCCTGCTGAGCGACCCCTTTGGCTGGGGCTGGAACCTGTTCGGCACGGCGGGGCGGACCTACCGCCCGTGGTTGACGATGAACACGATCTGGTATTTGCAGATCATCGCCATCGTGATCGGCCATGTGTACGGCGTGCTGGTTGCCGATCGCGTGGCCCGGCGCCTTTTTCCGGACCGTCGCCTGGCGGTCCGGTGTCTCATTCCGCTGCTTGCGACCATGGTGCTGTATTCCGCCTTCAGCGTCTGGCTGATCGCCCAGCCAATGGAAATGCGCTCGGGCATGTGAACAAGCAAAGGGGACGCCCGCATAGAGCAGGAGTCTCAGACAAGGGCGCAGGTCAACAGGCAAAATACAAGCCGGTTCGCAGTTAAGGGTCGT
>RFJA01000071.1 GCA_003695065.1 Alphaproteobacteria bacterium | reverse complement strand
GTCGTTCACCCTGCTGTCGGCAGCGACCGCCTCATATATTCGAATGGCCTGTTCGATCTCGCCGCCATCAGCCAACAGGGCGGCCTCTTTCAATCCCGCGAGGCCCCGGTATCCGCTGGAGCCGTTCTGACGCAGATCGTCCAGTGCCGCGAGCGCCGCGTCACGATCCCCGGATTGGGCCTCCTCCAGGGCATTGGAGAACACGACGCTCTCCTTGGCCTGCGTGGTCCTGGTGTGATACTGCCAGTATTGATTGCCACCGACCGCCAGGACAATTCCCAACAGGGCGGCGATGACGAATCTGCCGTATTTCGACCAAAGCGCCTGAAGCTGACTGCGCCTCAGATCTTCCTCGACTTCCTTGAAAATATCTACCAACGCTGACTCCTGCCCCGGTCCGGGCCATTCTCTTATCGTTCGCGATCGCGTACATTAGCTTCATGATCGCGGGTTGGCAAACGCCCGCATCGCCCAAGTTACGTCTTAGTCCCGCATTTTGTAGGTCTGCGCCTCACCTGGGAAGCGCCGCGCCCGAACGTCCTCGGCGTAGGCCTTGACGGCCTCCCCGATGATGCTGCCAAGCTCCGCATATCGCTTGACGAATTTGGGGGTGAATTCGAACATTCCAAGCAGGTCATCGGTCACCAGAATCTGGCCATCGCAGGACGCTGACGCACCGATGCCGATTGTCACGATTTTAAGCTCTTCTGTCAGGTGCGCCGCCAGAGGTTCGGCGACGCCTTCGAGGACAATCGCAAAGGCGCCCGCATCTTCGACCGCCCTGGCATCTGCGATGATGGCGTCCCAGTCGGCCCGCTTGCGCCCCTGAGCCTTGAATCCCCCCATGACGTTGACGTTCTGCGGGCGCAGACCAACATGCCCCATCACCGGTATGCCGCGATTGACCAGAAAGCGGATGGTCGGCGCCATCTCCACGCCCCCTTCAAGCTTGACCCCCGCGGCACCGGTCTCAGCAACGATCCGCGCCGCGTTGCGGAACGCCACTTCCGGCGATTCCTCATAGCTGCCAAACGGCATGTCGGTGATCACACAGGCACGCTCGGACCCTCGCATCACCGCGCCGGTGTGATGGATCATCATGTCGAGCGTTACCGGCAGGGTACTGTCAAAGCCGTAAATCACGTTGCCGAGACTGTCACCCACCAGCAACAGCTCGCAGTGGGGGTCCAGGAGTTTTGCCATGGGCGCGGTGTAGGCGGTCAGCGTCACCAGCGGCTCGCCCCCCTTGCGGGCGGCGATTTCGGGCACGGTAATGCGTCCGGTACTCGTCTGCTTGGACATGGGGTCGAAGCTCCTGCGATTCTATCCGATCTCGATCCGGTCGCATTCCTAGAACGTATCTGCACACAAGAAAAGCCGCTTTGAACCGCGCCATCACCATTAGACTAGCGGCGCGGCAATCACCATGCAGATTCCGGCAACGCTCACGATCCACACCACCGTTCGAAGAACTGGAACGCCCAGCAAATAAAGGATGGTGTAGGCAATTCGCGACCAAAGATAGAGATGCGCCCCCCACAGAGCAAGTGCCCCAACGCTCCCGGTCACAATGGCAGCCAGCATTGCCGCCGCGAAGATGGGGAAAGTCTCCAGAAAATTGCGGTACGCCCGGTCAAGCCGAGCGGCTTTGCCTGTAATCGCTCTCGGTTCGTCGCGAGGCCCCATGCCCCAATCGAATCCCTGCTCGAAACGGGCCATGGTGGACGACCAGAGCATCTGCACCAGACCCCAGACCATGGCGCCTGCCAGAAGTACTATTCCCGATTCCGTCTCCATCTTCTGCCTCCTTGTCATTGCTAGCCCTATACACCCCCTCGAACGGGGCACTTTCTATGGACTGGCGTTACCGCACCTGAACCGGCGCAACTATACCGACGTGCGACCGTCGGCCGAGGTGTCGAGGCGTGGCAGCACATGCCGTTCGGGCCAGAAGAAATTGAGACTCGAACGACAGAACAGCCACTTCCCGTTTTCTTTCCGATACTGTTCGTCGTAATGGGCAAACCAGATGATCGGGTTGGCCGTGGGGGATGCCCGGGTATCGACGTCGATCAGATAACACTCCCCACGCGCCTCGGTCTCCGATAGGATATCGACAGTGTGATTGGTATTGAGGTGCTGGGATGAAAAAGGTGGGTCGATTGCCTCTCCGGCAAACATCTCCCTGTAATTTCTGGCTATCGTCTCCTTTCCTGACCATGTCCCATAGGGTCCGTATTCACAAAGCGCATCATCGGTGAACATGTCGATCACCCCTTCGATATCCCTGAGATCCACGGCCCGCGAATAGTCGAGACGCAAACGGCGAATGGCCTCGATTTCCAGAAGCCGGCGAAGATCGGCAATCTCCGCATCGGTAAATTGATCTGACATGGCCATTGCTCTTTCCTACGACGAGACAGATTCGGTCCACTTGGACGGCACCGCCGCGGCGCTGCGCGCACCTGCGTATGCCTGGGCGGGTCGGACGTCGAACAGGAGGCCGCCGGCATCCAGCCATGCTCTCGGTAAATGGCCGCTACCTCTTCGGGTGCGGCGTCAGGATTCAGGTTCATGGGGGAAACACCGCTAACAAAGAGGTCCGGCTGCCTGATGACCTCGCGGCACAATTCATAACTTGTCACCAGGTAAAAGCCCGTATCCGGCATGCGATAAATTGGGGACGTCTCCCTCAGCCGACTGTAGTATTCGTAAGGGCAGGATTGGACTTTTGGATCCAATAACGATTCCATGAATACTCCCCTGTATTTTGATATAGAAGTTTTTCGCCAATTATCGACAACCCTGACGGTTTTTCAAATTGTTTTGACCGCACGGAAGAAAAACGACGGCATCACGACGACTGAAAAAAACTTTCCGGGCGCAATACCCTGTGGTCGTCACGCGCGGTTTGGATGGGCTACGTCTGCGCCGCGGTGGGACGATATATCCGAACGATTGTTCCGAGGCAGCACGGAGTGAAGCGGCTGGATCAAAGTGAACACAATGACCCACGCCGCTTTCCGTCTGTGATCCGTCTTTCTGATCAGGGGCGTGGCAATTGCCTGGAGGCGTTGCCTGAATCCGTTCCCCTCACTCCCACTCGATGGTGCCAGGGGGTTTCGAGGTCACATCGTACACGACCCGGTTGATCCCACGCACATTGTTGATGATCCGGGTCGCCACCCGGCCTAAAAATTCATGATCGAAGTGGAAGTAGTCGGCGGTCATACCATCGGTGGAGGTCACGGCCCGCAGGGCACAAACGTAGTCATAGGTCCGCTCGTCCCCCATGACGCCGACGGTGCGCACCGGCAAGAGGACCGCAAACGCCTGCCAGATGTCGTCATAAAGTCCGGCAGCGCGGATTTCCTCCAGGTAAATGGCGTCGGCCTTGCGCAGAATCTCTAGCTTGTCACGGGTGATCGCACCGGGAATGCGAATCGCCAATCCCGGCCCGGGGAACGGATGGCGCCCGATAAAGCTTTGCGGCAGCCCCAGCTCACGCCCCAACGCCCGAACCTCATCCTTGAAAAGCTCGCGCAAGGGTTCCACCAGCTTCATATTCATGCGTTCCGGCAGTCCGCCCACATTGTGGTGCGACTTGATGGTCACGCTTGGTCCGCCGGTAAAAGACACGGATTCGATCACGTCGGGGTAGAGCGTGCCCTGGGCCAGGAAATCCGCTCCACCAATCTTGTTCGCCTCCGCCTCAAACACCTCGATAAAGGTGTTGCCGATGATCTTGCGTTTCCGTTCCGGGTCCTCAACCCCTTCGAGCCTGCCAAGAAACAGCTCCGAAGCGTCCACATGCACCAGGTTGATATGGTAATGCTCCCGAAACAGCGTCACCACCTGTTCCGCCTCGCCCTGGCGCATCAGGCCGTGGTCGACAAACACGCAGGTGAGCTGGTTGCCGATGGCCTCGTGCAGGAGAACCGCGACCACCGATGAATCAACCCCGCCCGACAGCCCGCAGATGACGCGCCCATCGCCCACTTGCTCGCGCACTCGGGCGATTTCGGTTTCGCGAAATGCAGCCATGGTCCAGTCACCCTTGCAGCCGCAAATATGGAGGACGAAATTGGTCAAAAGCTGTGCGCCATCCGGCGTATGGACGACTTCAGGATGGAACTGCACGCCATAGAACCGGCGCACCTCGTCGGCGATGGCTGCATAAGGCGCCCCTTCGCTTGAGCCGATCACCTTGAAGCCCTGCGGAATCTCCAGCACCCGGTCGCCATGGCTCATCCACACCTGGTGGCGCTCGCCCGGCGCCCACACGCCCCGGAACAGGGCGCTGTCACTGACCACATCAAGGTAGGCGCGGCCAAACTCCCGTTCCTCGGAGCTTTCCACCTTGCCCCCCAATTGGGCACACATAGTCTGCTGGCCGTAGCAAATCCCGAGCACCGGCACGCCCATGCCGAATACCTTGTCAGGCGCCCTCGGCGTTCCCATACCGGTCACCGACGCCGGCCCGCCCGACAGAATGATTCCCTTCGGTGCGAACTGCTCAAGCTTTTGCGCCGCCGCGTTGAACGGAACGATTTCGGAATAAACACCTGCTTCACGTACGCGCCGCGCAATGAGCTGGGTCACCTGGGAGCCAAAATCTATGATGAGTATCTTGTCCTGCATGGCCGGGACATTAGCGCCGCGAATGGGTGAAGTCTAGCGGTGCGTTCAGGCGAATTCGGATGTCCGTTCACGCGCCATGACGGCAACGAAAAAGCCATCCGTACCATGGGTCGCCGGCGTCAGACAGAGCGCCCCATCGAGCCCACAATCACCAGCCGGCAGCCCTTGCACCCGATCCGGTAGAAGAAGCTCGTACGGCATCACTGCGAAGTCGCAATGGCGATCCAGAAAGGCTCGGATCTGATCCTCATTTTCCGGTGGCAGAAGCGAACAGGTGATATAGACGATCCGACCACCTGGCTTGACCAGTTCTGCCGCCTCGTCAAGCAGGCGCCGCTGCAGCTCAAGAAAACGCTCCAGGTCATGGGGTCCGTAACGCCATCTCAGGTCCGGATTGCGCCGCCAGGTGCCCGAGCCCGAGCACGGCACGTCAAGAATGACCCGGTCGAACCTGCCTGTCAGGTCCCCGAGTTTGGCTTTCCGCCGGTCGCCTGCCTCATCAAGCAGGAGGGGCTGGACGTCGTGCGCACCCGCGCGCTTGGCCCGGCGTTTGAGCTCTTCAAGCCGCCCCCTGTTCACATCCGCCGCATAAAGCTGTCCCGAGTTGGCCATGGCAGCCGCCACCGCCAGTGTCTTGCCCCCGGCCCCGGCGCACAGGTCCAGCACCTGCTGGCCAGGTGCGGCGTCGACGATCAGGGCGGCCAGTTGTGCGGCTTCATCCTGGACTTCAAACAGGCCATCCCGGAATGCTTTCGTCTGGCTCAGCCCCTTGCTGTCCTTGACGATCAACCCTTCCGGGGCGTAGCGGCAATGGCTGGCGAGTACATTCTCGGCTTCCAGGTGATCACGCAAGGCGTCCCGCGTTGTCTTCAGCCGATTGGCCCGGATGGTAACCGGCGCCCGCTCGCCCAGGGCCGACAATTCACTTTCGAACGCGTCCTGGAACCGGGCTTCCAGAAAAGGCTCAAGCCACTCCGGAACCTCCAACCGTGCGGAGCGTGGGAGCGAGTCGGGCATCACTTGGCGCAATCCTGCAACGAGCGCCCACTCCTCGCGGGTTAGGGGCGCCGGAGCAAACCTGTCGCCACGAAACAGGTTGGCGATCTCGTCGTCTGCGGCACCGCCCAGCACCACCAGATCGCCAAGCACCATCAGCCGCGCCGACACGGCTGTTCCGGTTTGCTCGAGACAGGCGCGAATCCGCGCCCGGTGACGCAAGATGCGATAGACCAAGTCCGTGATCGCAGCGCGATCCCGCGACCCGGCATATCGCCGCCGCGCAAAATAGGATCTGATCAGGTCATCGGCCGGCGCACCCTGGCGCACCAGCGACTGTTCGATGGCGTCGATAATTTCGATGACGGCCTGTACCCGTGCAGCGGGCGTCATGAATTGCGCCCCTCTGACCGGTCAGCTCGCTGGATAATTGGGGGATTCGCGCGTAATGGTCACACCGTGCACATGGCTCTCACGCAGACCCGCGTTGGAAATCTTGACGAATTCGGCGCGCTCGTGGAAAGCCTCGATTGTCGGCGCCCCCACATAGCCCATGGCGGCACGCAACCCGCCCACCAACTGATGGATGACCGCCGAAGCCGGCCCCTTGAACGGCACCTGCCCCTCAACGCCTTCGGGCACCAGCTTCAATGTGTCCTTGATATCCTCCTGGAAATAGCGGTCGGCCGAACCACGCGCCATCGCCCCCACCGAGCCCATGCCGCGATATGCCTTGTAGGACCGCCCCTGATAGAGGAAGACCTCGCCCGGCGCCTCTTCGGTTCCCGCCAGAAGCGAGCCGACCATCACCGCACTCGCGCCGGCGGCCATGGCCTTCGCCACATCGCCCGATGTTCGCAAGCCACCGTCGGCGATCACCGGAATGTTGGCCTTGTGGCATGCCTCGACCGCGTCCATGATCGCTGTGAGCTGGGGTACCCCGACACCGGCAACCACCCGCGTCGTGCAAATGGACCCCGGCCCGATTCCCACCTTGACCGCATCGGCTCCGGCATCAATCAAGGCCTTGGCGCCCCGTGTCGTCGCCACATTACCGGCAATCAGACGGACCCGGTTCGACAGTTTTTTCAGACGCGCCACCGCATCAATCACGCGCTGCGAATGACCGTGCGCCGTATCCAGCACCAGAATATCGCACCCGGCGTCGAGCAGTTGCTCCGACCGGGCATATCCTTCGTCACCCACCGTGGTCGCCGCGGCGACGCGCAGCCGTCCGGTCTCGTCCTTGCAGGCATTGGGATTGAGCTGGGCCTTTTCAATATCCTTGACGGTCACCAGCCCGATACAGTGGAAATCATCGTCCACAACCAGCAATTTCTCGATCCGGTGCTGGTGCAAGAGACGCTGGGCCTCTTCCTGGCTCACGCCCTCCCGTACAGTCACCAGATTTTCCCTGGTCATCAGTTCGCTGACAGGCTGATCCATCTTATCAGCAAAGCGCACATCGCGGTTGGTGATGATCCCCACCAGCTTTCCGTTTCGCCCTTCCGGCCCGGCTTCGACAACCGGAATACCCGAGATCTTGTGCCGCGACATCAGGTCGAGAACATCGCGCAACGGTTGATCGGGACGAATGGTGACCGGATTGACCACCATACCCGATTCAAATTTCTTGACCCGTTCCACTTCCCGGGCCTGGTCTTCAGGATTCATGTTGCGGTGGATCACGCCAAGCCCGCCCGCCTGCGCCATGGCAATGGCCAGATTCGCCTCGGTTACCGTGTCCATCGCCGCTGACAGAAGCGGAATATTGAGAACAATGTCATCGGCGATCCGGGTCCTGACATCGACCTGGGCCGGCATCACGGAAGACGCGTTGGGAACGAGCAATACATCGTCAAAGGTAAGAGCTTCGCGGATTTGCATTCCTGATCCTGATCGCTAACAAAAAGACCACGCCCTGCCTCAAGCATGCAGACTCTCGAGCATAAAATCTCTTGAGATTGGCGCGGAATATGCCACGCCTCGTTCCGGAATGCCACCGCCGATATCAGGAATCTGTCCGGGCGATCTGGTCCACCGAAGATCCCTTGAAACCGAGACCAATCACATACATTTCGGTGGACTCAGCCCGGCTTGCCGGCGGTTTCACATGCTTGACGGTTGCAAAGTGCTGCTTGAGATCCTCAAGAAGCGCGTTTTCCGTTCCGCCGCGCAGTACCTTGGCGACGAAGTGACCGCCGGGCCTGAGCACCTTTTTCGCGAAATCAAGCGCCGCTTCGCACAGCGCCATGGTGCGCAGATGGTCGGTCTGCCTGTGCCCCGTCGTCGCTGCCGCCATATCGGAGAGCACCACATCGGCCGGACCGTCAAGTTCCGCAAACAGGCGTTCCTCTGCGTCGGGCGCTAGAAAGTCCATCTGTATAAAGATGGTGCCAGGAACGGCTTCAACCTCAAGCAGATCAATGCCCACCACCTGCGCGCCGGGCCCGCAAACTTCGATCGCCACCTGCGTCCACCCGCCTGGCGCGGCTCCCAGATCGACAATGCGCCGGGCGCCGTTCAAAAACCGGTGTTTTTCGTTCATTTCAATCAGTTTAAAGGCAGCGCGGGAACGGTACCCCGCTTCCCGGGCCGCCGCAACATATGGATCGTTGAGTTGGCGCTGCAACCATCGGGTGGAAGACACCGAGCGCCCGCGCGCCGATTTGACGCGTACCTTTGGCCCCCGCCCAACACTTTTCGGATCGCGCCGCGCCCGCCCGTATTTACGCCGGGTCATGGCGCCCGCCTTCCGAACGGCCGGCGCCCGAGCGTCTTGGCCCCGGACGGCGACCTGGGAACCCTGACCGGCGCCGCGGCGCCTGAGCCCCCATCAGGTCCAGCAGCATGCCTTCACGAATCCCACGATCAGCAACCCGAATCCGCTCCACTGGCCACAGGTCAAATATGGCGTCGAGAATGGCACAGCCGGCAACCACCAGCTCCGCCCGGTCCGCGCCCATACACCCGAAATTGGCCCGTTCGTCGTAATTCATTGCTGACAACCGGGCCGACAGGTCGCGAAGATCGCTGGTCCGCATCCACGCTCCATCAACCCGCGACCGATCGTACCTGGGCAATTTCAAATGGAGACTGGTCAATGTGGTGACTGTGCCCGAGGTACCAAGCATCTGTACCCGCCCCTTGCGCACGGCGGGGGCCAGATTGAACCGCTTGTCGAACGCCTCCAGTCGAGCACGCACGATCGCGACCATCTCGCAATAGACTTCAGGCGACAGCGCGTCACGCGCCGAATAGATTTCAGACAGATTGACCACGCCGTAGGGTACCGAAGTCCAGCCCAGAATGCGGGGACGGCGGTCCCGTTCGATCGCCGTCCAGATCAATTCGGTACTGCCACCCCCGATATCGAACACGATTGCCCGCCGATATCGGGGGTCAAAGAGGGCCTGGCAGCCCATGACCGCGAGCCGCGCTTCTTCTGCCGGCGGAATGATATCGAGATCCAGTCCGGTTTCGGCGCGCACCCGGGACACGAACTCCTCGCAGTTGTCGGCCTGGCGGCACGCCTCGGTAGCCACATTGCGCATCCGAGTGACGCCGCGGTCCTGCATCTTGCGCGCACACACCTTTAGCGCTGCGATGGTCCGCTCCACCGCCGCGTCCGAAAGCCTGCCACTGGCCGTAAGCCCCTCGCCCAGCCTGACAATCCGCGAGAACGCATCAACCACACGAAACGACCGGCCTTCAGGCTTCGCCACAAGCAGCCTGCAGTTGTTGGTGCCCAGATCAAGGGCGCCAAACAGCTGACCGTTGTGTGCGCCTTTGCCCGCTGCAACACCGTTTCGATGTGGACGACCATGTCGCGAAAAGGAACGCTTCTGTTCTTTTTCTTGGGCCGTCATCACCTGCACTTAAAATCAAAAAGGGGATTTGTTCCCCTACCGCGCCATCGTAGCGCAACGGCGCAGCAGTGGGAAGGTGGTTTGATCCGGGTCGGCGACGCCCTGCCCCCCTTGACTTTGACCCGCCATTGGCTCATATAAGCGCCGCGCGGACTGGCAGGCCAGCACCAGGATACAAGACCTGGTACGCGATTACTGGGGAATAGTTTAGCGGTAGAACCCCGGACTCTGACTCCGGTAGCCCTGGTTCGAATCCAGGTTCCCCAGCCAGTTCCTCCCGATCGATTCAGGCGTGTGCCCCCCTCTCGCCCGAGCCCTAGAACTCCGATCTGAATCCGATGGAAATCAGGCGCGGGCGGCCAAGGCTGATCAGCCCGTCTGACCCGTTTCCGGTCTCGATCTCGGTATCAAACAGGTTTTCAACGCGCGTCTGTACTTGCGCCGTCGGCGAAATCCGATATCCTAGAAAAAGATCGGCCGTCATGTAACCGTCTATACGACGGCTGTTCAGGCCATCATCAAATTGCCGCGACGCGCCATAGACCGTGGTGCGGGCCGTAAACCGGTCGTCTGGTCGCCAGGTCAGACTGACGCTACCCTGGTGGCGGGCTGTCAGGGGCGGGCGTTTCCCCACCAGCGCCGGTTGATCAGCGGCGCGAGTCACCTCCGGATCACTGAGCAGATAGTGGGCGGCCATCGTCCAGGCTGGGTCAGGCGCCCACACCAGCGATGCCTCCAGCCCAAGGGCACGCACCCGGTCCAGGCTGCGCCGTTGGCTCAAACTGCCGCCAGCCGGAACAAACACGCCGAGCTCTGCATTGAAACCGGGCTGATCCGTCACGAGGACATTGGCCACACCGTCTTCGAGCCAATTGGCAAACGCCGTGAGCTCCATCGACAGGGCGGCGGCCGGCTCTGCCCGAATCCCTGCCTCCACCCCCCAAAGCCGCTCCGGTTCCAGTGCCGGATTGGCCTCGGTGATATCGTTCCTGACCCGGAAGGGACGGTAGAATTCGTTGATGGTAGGCAGACGGAAGCCCGAATAGGCCGCACCGCGAATCCTTACCATCGCATTGGCGTCGTAGACGGCCCCGAGGCGGCCATTGACAACCCAGTGGTCGCGATTTTCGAAGACCTCGTCACGCAGTGCGACACCGGTATCCAGGTCCCGCTCGCTGCGCGCACCATCGGCGTTCCTCAAATAGTCGAGACGCACACCCCCGGTCAACCGGACCGCAGGCAGTGGCTGTGTCGTATAGTTGACGAACCCGCCAGCCATGACCTGCTCCCCACCGGCATTTCGCTCCCGCAGGAAGCGGTTTCCCGAACGGAAAAAGCGCTCGTTGGTCTCCCCCTCGAGCCGCCGCAGGTCGACCCCGGTTTCCAGTACACCACCGAAGTCCATCGACTGGCGCACCAGAACGGTCGCCCCAAAGGCGCTTGAGGGCACATCGAACTGAAACAGGACCGGGGAATCACTTGCCCGGTTTTCGGCAACCGCGGCGAACTGATTTTCAAACCGTCGGTCGGTGCCGTACAGGGTGACTTCAAATCCATCTCCCGTGGCATCCTCTCGCACCACGCGCAAGCTCAGGTCGTAGCTGCGTGTTTCGTTGAAAGCGCTCGGCGTGCCGTTCTCCCGGTTCTCCTTGAAGACCGACAACTTAAGGGTCGCGGTGGTGATTTCGTCCAGTTGCCATCTGACCCCGGCACGCCCCGCCGTCGCATCGCTGGCCAGAGGCTCGTCCACAGGGCCGCGCTGGTCTTGGCCCAGCGTGTGAAAACCGTCGGAGGAAAAATGATGCCCGCCGGCAAATACGGCAACCTGTCCGAGATCAAGCTGCACATCCCCGGTCACAGACACCGTGTCCCGGCTGCCATACGATCCTTCGAAGCGCGCGCCCGTCCCGTCAACCGCGCGTGACGTCAGAATCAGCGTCCCGACAAGCGCTGCATTGCCCCAGGTTCCGGCGCCACCGCCCCGAACCACCTCCACATCCGCCAGGCTCATCGTGGGCAGAGCACTCCAATAGACCCAGCCACCAAACGGGTCGTTTTGCGGCACACCGTCAAGAAGCACCAGGGCCCGGCCCGCCCCGTTGGGGCCTATCCCGCGCAGACTTATCCCCTGAATCGTGGGATGGGCGACGCGGCTTGAGGTGCGCCGAAACAGATTGACGCCGGGCACCGACTTCAACAGGTCATCAAGGCGCGGCGCCGTCGCTGTGGCAAGGTCCTGTTCGTCCAGAATGGTGGTAGCAAAAGCCGCTTGCCCTGGGGAGCGTTCAAGCCGCGGCTCATGCACCAGAATTTCCACTGGCCCGGCGTCCTCAGCCAAGGCGGACGCGCCGGAGGCAAAAAACACTGTCAAAACAACGATGGGACGCAAACGCATGACGTCTGACACCTGCTTGTTAGGAATCGAACGCCCGTTCTAACAGAGCAAGTGGCCCCGGAAAACCTCCGGGAATTGAGGGTTGCGCATGGCGGCCAGGAAAG
>RFJA01000070.1 GCA_003695065.1 Alphaproteobacteria bacterium | reverse complement strand
CGGCCCCGCCCGCCCGTCTTTATTCCCGACCGCGAAACGGAAACGATGGCGAGAACGATCATGGTGACGGGAATATGGCAGAGTTTGATGCTGATCTGGCAGAAATGGCGCGGCGAGCCTGGTACCAGGCCGGGCGTGCCAGGCAGCTATGTGGCCACCAAACCGTTCGATGAGACCCTGCCGCCGCAGGTCTTCGCTGCGGAACTGGAGTCCATCAATGCGCGCCGGAAGCGACTGGGATTGCCGGAGATCACGGACGACGGAGGACGCCCGCACGCTCGTCACGGTCTGGCGGGACTGGCCCTTTCGGGAGGTGGCATTCGCTCGGCCACCTTCAATCTGGGCGTAGTCCAGACGTTGGCGCGCAACGGCGTCCTTGCCCAGATCGACTACCTGTCCACGGTGTCGGGCGGCGGCTATCTGGGCGCGTGCCTGAGTTCCTGTTTCGCCTCCGCCCCAGCTGACAGCGATATTGTCATATCGGGCGTACCGCGTGGCGCCGCGCTTCGTGGCGCAACTCTGAAAGACGACGATTGCTGGCATGTCAGCGCGCAAAGTCAGGCGGCGTTGGAACTCACCCTGCCCTGCGCAACCACGCCGCAGACCATACGGCTATGGGCTGAAAGCATGGCACCGGACGGCCGACGTCTGCCCGCGACCATCCGGCCACGCGGCGCCTTGCCCGACGGCGTTGTCGTGACCACGGAACACGGCAAGGCCGGATCAACGCTGCGCATTCAGCTGGATGGTGACGCCGCCGGGCATGGCCTCGGTCTGTCCCTGGCGGCTGGCGTCGACGCCTTCCCCTTTCATCACTGTGTGGGCGTGCCCGAGGGCGCCGCCTTTCGTCATCTGCGTGACAATTCCAACTACCTGACCCCGCGCAAGTTCCTGGCCGGTCTGAGGTTGCCCGCCCTGTTCCTGCGTGGCCTGCTGGTCAATTTCCTGATCCTTCTGCCACTTCTGCTTGGCGCCTCCCTGCTGACATTGTGGATCGCGGGCGGCGAAATTCGTGAAGCCCTGCTGACCGAAGAGCGGACTGTCGTCATTGACCCCCGGGAAGTGGCCCCCTGGCTGATTTCGTCGGATGACCACGCCAACCGATTCGACCTTGATCTCGATATCTTGCTGGCCGGCCCGACACCACTTGTCGAGCGATACGATTTCGTGGCGGTCAGCGGACTGGGCGGCGATATCTGGCCGGCCTCACCGGGACAGGAGCACCGGACAACGGTCATTGTACCGACCGCCACGCCGGTGCTGCCGCTCGTCCTGCGCACCGCCGCAACCACATCGCCTCGATTGACCGTTCACGCCTGGAAGGAGTCGGCCGGAACGGGCCGACCCGCCGCGACCAACCCCACGGTGGCGCTGCGTGACCGGGTGTTCTCGTCACTGCGCTGGGGCGTGGTCGCCGTCCTCGGCCTGCTTGCCCTTTATCCCGTGTTCCAGTGGCTGTCCGAACATGTGGCGGGCCGGAGCTGGGCCACCCGTGACTGGCTGACCCGTTATCTTGCAGGCGGCGCCGTACTTGCCATCGCCCTCACCGGTTTCGTGACCATCCAGCCGCTCGCCATCACCTGGCTTCACGCGCTGGGATCGGTGCGCCTGACCGGGCTTGGCGACGGCGCCGAGGTAACGACCATGGCAAGCGCAATCCTGCTCGGCGCCGGCGTCCTGTTCTCGGGCCCGCTTGCCGGGCGCGCGTCGGGGCTGGCCGGCCGAATCGGCCTGGTATCACTTGCGGTGGCGGGACCGCTGGTGGTCTGGCTGTTCTATCTCGGCCTGTGCCGCTGGGCACTGATCCCCGCGACCGCCCCGGGTTGGCTGGCGGCGCTGGCCGACGCACTTGGCGACCCGGCTGCGATCTTGACCCCGGTCGCGGGGGCGACCGGGGTACTGGGCAGCGGTGTTGCCTGGCTTCTCGCGCCCCTCCACGACGGCTGGCAGTGGAGTGGTGAGACCAGCGCAATCGCGATGGTCTACGGGCTCGTCGGCATCATGGCGTTTCTTGTCACCCGCTTCTTCTATGATGTAAACGCCACCTCTTTTCACCACTTCTACCGCGACCGGCTGAGCAAGGCCTACCTGGTGGACCCGTGGACCGGAGACGGCACGGTCCGCCACAACGACCGCCAGCTCCTGTCCGGACTCGATGAAGCGCTGGCCCCCTATCACCTGATCAACACCACGCTCAATATTCAGACCTCCAAGGGTGCCAATCTCAGGGGGCGGGGCGGCGCATTCTTTACCTTCAGCCGCAACTATGTGGGTGGACCGCTGACCGGTTACCGCGCCACTACGGAGATGGAAGCCCTGCACCCGCCGCTCGATCTCGGCACCGCTGTCGCCATCTCGGGCGCGGCCGCAGCACCCAACATGGGCGCAGAGACACACCGCGCCCTGACCTTCGTGCTCACCCTTCTCAACATCCGGCTCGGCTACTGGCTACCCCATCCGCGCGCCTTCAGTGGTGATGCCTTCCGTGTTCCGGTGGTGGGACGGCTGGCGCGGACGCTGCTCGCGCCGCTGTCGCGTGTCACTCCGGTCCACCTTCTGCGGGAAATGATGGGCCTGCTGGACGAGACCGGCCGGCACATCAACCTGACGGACGGTGGCCACCTGGAAAATCTCGGCATCTACGAACTGTTGCGCCGGCGCTGCCGGCTGATCATCGCCTGCGACGGGGAAGCTGATCCCGACATGACCTTCAAGGGGCTGGCCAACGCGATCCGGCTGGCCCGGATTGACCTGGGGATCACCATAGATCTCGACGTGGACGCACTGCGCCCCAGCGCCAACGGTGGGTGGAGCGCCGCCCACGGGGCCATTGGCCGGATCAACTACGGGGCCGGCGACTACGGCTACCTCGTCTACATCAAGTCGTCAATGACCGGTGATGAACCGGTATCCATCCGCAAGTACCGCGACGACGACCCCGACTTCCCCCACCAGACCACCGCCGACCAGTTCTTCGACGAGGCCCAGTTCGAAGCCTATCGCGCGCTCGGCCATCACGTGGGCGAAGCGGTCCTCGGCGGTGTTCTGGGCGAGTCCTCGGGCCAGCCCGGGGCCGTCGTATCGGCCGGGGACGTTGCGGCTCTAGTGGACCGGGTGGCGGCGCGCTATGCCGCCAACACCTCGTAAAGTCCGAGGAAGCAGGAAACCCCGATAACAATCCATGTGGCCAGGGTGCCGGCGACCCGGAACGCATTGGGCTTCAACGTCTTGGACAGACCGTAGGCATGGGATAGCCGTCCGACCGTCAACACGACGCCCAGGGTGTAGAGCAGCGTTTCACCACTGCCCGACAACTCCAGCAGCGCCAGCAGCAGAAGCGCCAGCGGTACATATTCGGCAAAGTTGCCATGCACCCGAATCGCCACTTCAAGCCGCTCGCGCCCGCCGGCCCCGATACTGACCTTCTCGACGGTGCGCCCGCGCACCACCAGAATGGACAGCACCACAAAAATCAGCCCGTTGAGCGAGGCAAACAACAAGGTCACGGGCACGCCCGTATTGATGACACCGGTATCCAGCATGAAATCCCCCTTTTCCCGGCTTGTATGCCGTCTTGACTCGGCCCGCCCTTTTTGGCGTGCGTGGAACGGTATCATGTGGCAAGTTTGATCCCTCTGACAAGCATTTGATTGGTGCGGGTCTGTCGCATGGCCCTTCTGGAAGTTCGCAGCCTTGCCCGTCCGCCGCTTCTCGGGCCGGTGTCGTTTACGCTGGACGCCGGCACCTGCCTCGGCATCGAAGGTCCGTCGGGTAGCGGCAAAAGCACCCTTCTGCGGGCCCTCGCCGACCTCGACCCGGCCAGGGGGGAGGTCTTTCTGAACGGCACGGCGCGCAACAGCATGCCGGCGGCCGCCTGGCGCGCCCGGGTCTGCTACGTGGCGGCCGAGCCCGCCTGGTGGGCCGAACGGGTGGGGGATCACTTCGCGGACGAGGAGCGCGGCGCCCGCCTTGCCGAAGCACTTGGCCTCGCGGGGGCCATGGACTGGACCGTAACCCGCCTGTCCACCGGCGAGGGACAGCGCCTCGGCCTCGCCCGGGCCCTGGCGGGCAAACCCGCCGTCCTGTTGCTGGACGAGCCCACGTCGGGGCTCGACCGCGACGCGGCCCGACGGGTTGCCCGGGCCCTTGAGCGTTTGCTCGAAGACGGCGGCAGTGTGGTTCTGGTGGCCCACGATCCGGCCCTGCTGGACTCGCTGGCGGCCCGCCGGCTGCGCATGGCAAACGGGAGACTGGAGGCGGCAGCGTAATGGGTGGCCCGATCCCGCTGGAGACATGGGAGGTGGCTGCCGCCGGGGGGCTGGTGGTGCTCAACGCGATCCTGTCGTTTCGGTTCCGGCTCGGCCAGGAGACGGCCTGGCTGATCGCCGGCGCGCGCACCGCGGCCCAGCTGAGCCTGATGGGGCTCGTCCTGCATTTCATTTTCGGGCAGGAACAATTGTGGCTCACCGCCCTGGCCGCCACCATCATGCTGGCATTTGCCGGGCGCGAGGTGATGGCGCGGCAGGCCCGCCGACTGCCATGGTGGCAGGGCTACGGCATCGGCGTCGGTGCCATGCTGTTCGCCTCTTTCACGGTAACCATCCTGGCACTCAACACCGTGGTACGGCCCGACCCGTGGTATGCGCCCTGGGTTGCCCTGCCGCTGCTTGGCATGATCATGGGCAATACCATGACCGGCACCGCGCTCGCGCTCAATACACTGACCGAAACGCTGTATCGCGACCGCCGGGCGATCGAGGCGCGCCTCGCCCTGGGCCACAGCTTTACCGACGCGGCACGACCCGCCATGCGCCATGCCATGCGCACCGGGCTGATGCCCATCATCAACGCCATGAGCGCCGCCGGCGTCGTGTCGCTTCCCGGCATGATGACCGGGCAGATTCTGGCTGGCGCCGACGTTGGGACCGCCACCCGCTATCAGATCCTGATCATGTTCCTGATCGCGGGCGGAACCGGGCTTGGCGTGATCGCTGCCGCGTTCGGTGGATCGCGTCTGCTCAGTGACAATCGCGACCGGCTGCGTCTTGACCGGCTATCGCTCTTGGACGATAAAAGCGTCGCACAGAGTACCGGAAATACCAGAGAGGACGACACAAGGTGACCATTGACCAACTGCTCGAAGGCTACCGGCGCTTCCGCAACGGACGCTATCAGGAACAGAAAGCGCTTTACACCGAACTGGCCGAACAGGGCCAGTCACCCAAGACCATGATCATTTCCTGCTGCGACAGCCGCGTCGATCCGGCGATCGTGCTCGACGCCGACCCGGGGGCCGTGTTTGCCGTCCGCAACGTGGCCAATCTGGTACCGCCAGCCCGCCCCGACGGGGCCTATCACGGCACCTCGGCGGCACTTGAATTCGCTGTCCTGCATCTGGGCGTGGAGCATATCGTGGTCATGGGGCACGCCCAGTGCGGCGGCGTCAAGGCGCTATACGAGGACCTGGACAAGGGCGCCGATTTTATTATCCCGTGGATGCAGATCGTGAAGGAAGCGCGCGACCGGGTGCGGTCCAGCGCCGCTGACAAGCCGCACGCCGAGCAACTGCGGGAGATGGAACAGGAAGCCATCCGCGTCAGCCTTGACAATCTTTTGTCCTTCCCGTGGGTAAAGGAGCGGGTGGACGCCGGAACGATCCAGCTTCACGGCTGGTATTTCGATATCAATGACGGAATTGTGTGGGCACTGGACCAGAAGACCGGATCTTTCCGCCCGGTCGAGTGACGATCCGGTGTGCGCAATACCCGTACCTATCCATATTAGTCTGCCACCTAACCGCATCTTTAATTGAATAATATTGCCGCCCGGCAAGAATATTGACGGGAGCGGAACCGGCACGGTGATGCGGCCGGGCTCCCGGATATTTTTGGTAGTCCGTTGAAATGCGCCGTTCGCAGCGGCGTTATCGAGGTCAGGGAGGCAGACAATGAGACAGTCGGGCAGACAACAACTGATGATGGGGGTGGCGGCGATAGCGCTGCCGTTCACCATGAACGCGGCGGTCGCCGTGGAACCCGCCGGCGAGACCGGCTGGGTGATCGAAGAGGTTCTGGTCACCGCGCGTAAACGGGAGGAAAACATCCAGGATATTCCGGAGGCGCTCACCGCCTTCACCGCCAGCGATATCGAAGGCGCCGGGATCGCCCGGATTGCAGACGTGACGGCCAACGTGCCCAACGTCATCCTGCAGCCGTCCTTCCGGAAGGGTGTTGTCAACATCTCGGCCCGCGGCCTGTCCACGCCGCAGCAGGGCGACTCCCCGGTGATCCTGAACATCGACGACGTTCAGGCGCCGGCCCAGGACTTCATCAACCAGGACCTGTTCGATGTGGAGCGGATCGAGGTGCTGAAAGGTCCGCAGCCGATTTACGGGGCGGGCGCCGTTGGCGGTGCCATCAATATCATCACCCGGCCGCCGACCAACGAATTCGAAGGTTTCGCCAAGGCGACCTACGGCAAGAATGACGCCCAGCGTTATGTGGCTGGCCTGTCCGGCCCCATTGTCGAGGACAAGCTGACATTCCGGGTGGCCGGCGTCTATGAGAAACGCGATGGCTACATCCGCAATACACTGACCAATGATCTGGTGGATTTTGTCGAGGAAGGCACCATCCGGGGGGCGCTCTATGCCGATCTCGGCTTGGTGCGGGTCGACCTTCGGGTATCCTACATGGACGGGAAGAACGGTGCGTCCTACTATGAATCCTTCCCGCTCCTGCCCGATCCCGTGCCCGAGATCGACCTTCTGTTCGGCGGACCGCTGGGCCGACTTGGCAGCGATATCAGCGACGGTCAATTCGTCAACAAGAGCAACGTCCAGACCGAGGAAAGGCGCGACGTCCTGACCTCCTCGCTCAAACTAGAGTTTGACGCGGGCGATGGCGTGGTGACGTCCGTGACCGGGTACAACAAGAGCGACCAGGAAGATTACGGCGACCTCGACTTCCAGCCCATCGACGTGCTCCTGCAGGACGTGCGCTTCGATGTCGAGGTGTTCAACACCGAGCTGCGCTACACCTCGGATGACAGCAAGCGGTTCCGTTATGTGGTTGGCGCGTTCTATCAGGACCGCGAAATCTTCAACCAGGTCCTGGTGCTCCTCGGCGATTTCACCGTGGGTCACAAGACCCTGGAAGAAAGCCGCAACAATCCGGCCAATGCGTTGCTGACCGATGGCCGGGACGTGGTCAACAGCGAGGCCTGGGCGGTCTTCGCCAGCGCCAACTATGACCTTACCGACGACCTGACCCTGACGGTCGCCGGCCGCTACGACGAGGTCGACATCAATACCGCCTATGTGGGTGAGGATCCCGCATTTCTCGCCCTGCCAGGCCAGACCGCCTCGCGCAAGTTCAGCAAGTTCCAGCCCAAGGTCAACCTTGCCTACAAGGTGAACGAAAACGTTCTCACTTACGTGGATTTCGCCCGGGGCTTCCGCACCGGCGTCCCGAACCCGACCGCGGCCTTCGCGGGCGGGCTGCCCCGGTTCATCGAGCCTGAAATCGCGGATACTGTCGAAGCCGGCGTGAAGAGCACGCTCATGGACGGGCGAGTGACGCTGAATGGCGCCGTGTTCTACAGCGATATCGAAAATCGCCATCATTATTTCTTTGGCGCCGCGCTCCAGAGCATGACCACCTTCGACAAGGCGGAGGTTTACGGGGTCGAGGTGGACCTGGTTGCCCTTCTCGCGCCCGGCCTGCGGGTCCAGGCCAGCGGCGGGCTGATGAACGCGGAGATCGCCTCCGACGAGATCACCCAGTACTTCAACTTCACCACAGGCGAGGTGGCCCTGGAAGTCAACAACAAGGGCAACACCCTGCCCGACACGCCGGAAGCTACCTTCAACCTGTCAGTGGACTATGAAACCGAGGTCATGGAGGGGATCAGCGTGTTCGGCCGTGCCGCCTACCGGTATGTAGACAAGATTTTCTTTGATACGGAAAATTTCATCGACGACGGCGGATCGAAGAACTACGTCGATCTGCGTCTCGGTGTGCGCGGCGAGCAATGGACCCTGACCGGCTTCATCGACAACGTGACCGACGAGCGGACCTATACCAACTACGCCTTCTCGGGCAATCAGGGCAACTACCTACCCAACCTGCCAAGACTTTGGGGCGTCGAAATCGCCTTCCGGTTCTGAGGTTGACTCCGGGAGGAGCCGGTTGGGGGACCGGCCTTCCCTTGCACTCCACTGCCGCGGCCCCGGAACGGGCCGCGGTTTTTTTTACGGCGGGCGCAAACGCCAGGCTGCGCACCGGCCCGCTGCGACAAATGGAACTGGAAGTGGTGCGGATCGGCCGTGACAATCTTCCGGGAATCCCTTGGATCGGAAAGCCGGTGGACTCCGGAACGGGCCAGCTTCACGGCGGGTATTGCGGCCTCAATGGCCGGATTTTGTGCGCATTGGATCCGGCGACCGACGCCTTCCACCCGATCGCCCGAGAACCAGGTATCCCAGCACTGCTGACGCCAATGACCCGCCGAGCACACCGAGCCGCAGGGTGTTGGCATAGCCAATATCATCGAAGGCAAGGGTGCCGATGAACAGGCTCATGGTAAAGCCGATACCGGTGAGCACACTGACCCCGTAGAGGCCCCGCCAGTTCGCCCCCTCGGGCATGCGGGCCAACCCGAGCAGGATGAGCACGGCAGCGAAACCGAAAACGCCGATCTGCTTGCCAACGAACAGACCGGTGGCGATACCAAGCGCCACCGGGTCCACGAAACCGGCAGCGGGGAGGTCGAGCAGATGCAAACCGGCATTGGCAAACGCGAACAGGGGCAGAATCATGAAGGCGACCCAGGGATGAAGTTCATGTTCCAGGTGCCGCAACAGGGACCGGTCGCCCCGGCGCCTCGGCCTGAGCGGGACCGCCAGGCCCACCGCCACACCGGCGAGCGTGGCATGGACCCCCGACTTGAGCACGAACACCCACAACAGAGCGCCAACCAGGACATAAGGCGCCAGCCGGTTGACCCCGAAGCGATTGAGCGTAACAAGACCCGCGATGGCGAGCGCAGCCAGAGTCAGCGCTGTCGTTGACAGGTTGGCTGTGTAGAACATCGCGATAATGATAATCGCGCCCAGGTCATCAATAATCGCGAGCGCGGTCAGGAACACCTTGAGCGAAGTGGGCACCCGGCTGCCCAGAAGCGACAGGATTCCAAGCGCAAACGCGATATCGGTTGCCGCCGGTATGGCCCAACCGGCGAGCGCCTCGCTATTGCCCCGGTTGAATGCCACATAAATCAGAGCCGGCACCACCATGCCCCCCACCGCCGCGGCAAGTGGCAACACAATCTGATCCCTGCTGGAAAGCTCGCCCTCCAGTATCTCGCGCTTGACCTCAAGACCGATGAGGAGAAAAAACACCGCCATCAGGCCATCATTGATCCAGAGCAATAGCGGCTTGGCGATTGCGACCTCGCCGATGGAGACGGAAATCTGCAGAGTGAGAATGCGGTCGTACAGGCTGGCGAGCGGTGAATTATCCAGAACCAGCGCAAGCGCTGCGGCGATGATCAACAGAATGCCACCAGCCGCTTCCCATTTGAAAAACTCCCGAATGGCGCTAAGCGGCATGAAACATTTCCCCCGTTGGGCCAGAAAGAAGCCGAGTTTATGATCGGCCCCGGCGAAAGGCAAGAAAAGCCGATCAGGGGATCGGAGGGCAACTCATGATTCGCGGGCCGGAGAGGCAAGGGCCGGAGAGGCACGGAGAAGTGGGAGGCTTCTGTTGCGAGGTGCCTCCCGAACCCCAGTTACTGCTTACGCAGCAACAGCCATGACGTCATTGTCGTTGGCATTTGTGTGTTTTGACCCATCACGGCGGTATCATACCGGGCGAAAGCTAAGCCTTTCAACGCACGTCGAGCCTGATTCGCCCCCAAAGTCTTAGATCGTACGAAATTTTGACCGTACCAGAAATTGGTGGAGGCGCCGGGAACTGCCCCCGGGTCCGCTACGTCTATTCCGCATAGCCGTTTATCGCCATAGTCGACCGAAGCCGACACCCTTAATATAGAATGGCGCGGCGAGATTTCAAAGGTCCTTGGCATTCCCGCGTTCAGGGACTGGGCAAGACCAACCGAATCACGTAAGAAGAAAATTACCAGATATAGAGAGACCAGGCAGGGAATGAGGCAATATCTTGATCTTCTGCGCCATGTGCTGGAGCACGGAACCGACAAGGATGACCGGACCGGCACGGGCACACGCAGTGTCTTTGGTTATCAGATGCGATTCGACCTGTCGGCCGGTTTTCCGCTGCTCACCACCAAGAAACTGCATCTCAGGTCGATCATCTACGAGCTTCTGTGGTTCCTCAAAGGGGACACCAACATCAAGTATCTGAACGACTACGGCGTGACCATCTGGGACGAATGGGCCGACCCTTCGGGCGAGCTCGGTCCGGTCTATGGCAAGCAGTGGCGGTCGTGGGCCGCACCGGATGGACGAACCATCGACCAGATTTCCCGGGTTGTCGAAGAAATCCGCCACAACCCCGACTCACGCCGGCTGCTGGTCAGCGCCTGGAACCCGGCGGATGTGGACTCCATGGCCCTGCCGCCCTGTCATTGTCTGTTCCAGTTCTACGTGGCCAGAGGCCGGCTGTCCTGCCAGCTCTACCAGCGGTCGGCCGACATCTTTCTGGGCGTGCCCTTCAATATTGCATCCTACGCCCTGCTGACCATGATGATCGCCCAGGTGACCGGGCTGGAACCTGGTGACTTTGTCCATACCCTGGGTGATGCCCACCTCTATGCGAACCACTTCGAACAGGCCCGCACCCAGCTTGAACGAACGCCCTACCCGCTGCCGACCATGCGGCTCAACCCGGCGGTCACCGATCTGTTCGCGTTCGACTATGACGACTTCACGCTGGAGAATTATCGCTTCCACCCGCACATTCCGGCCAAGGTGGCGGTCTGAGCCATGGCCGACGTGGTCTTAGTGGTTGCCGTCGCCCGCAATGGGGTCATCGGCAACCGGGGCGCACTGCCCTGGCACCTGCCCGCCGACCTGAAGCACTTCAAGGCGCTGACCATGGGCAAACCCATGATCATGGGGCGCAAGACATTTCAATCCATCGGCAGGCCGCTCCCCGGCCGTGACACCGTCGTCATTACCCGCCAGGCTGATTTCAGCGCGGAGGGCGTTCACGTGGCCCGGTCGTGGGACGCGGCGTGGGCAATCGCCGAACGCCTTGCCAAAATCCGCGGCGCAGACGAAATCCCGGTGGTCGGCGGGGCGGAAATTTACGCCCTGGCGCTACCCCATGCCAACCGCATCTACCTGACAGAGGTGAATCTGGAGCCCCAGGGCGACGCCTTCTTTCCGCCACTCGACCCAGCGGAGTGGGCAGAGGTCGCGGCACAAGACCATCCCGCCACGGGCGACGCCCCTGCCTGGCGGGCGGTGACCTACGCGCGGCGCTCTTCCTGAGATCGATTCTCAGTTTAAAACTATTCTAATTTATTGACAAAGGCGCGCCGCGCACTAGACTCATATGGCAGATGGTTGAGCCATCATCTGCGAAGCAGTTCCCCCGCTTCGTTTCCGTCTATGCAAAATGTGAGGAGAGGCACTAATGGCAAGTCTTAAAGGTAGCAAGACCGAGCAAAATCTGAAAGAAGCCTTTGCCGGCGAAAGCCAGGCCAACCGCCGTTATCTCTATTTCGCCCAGAAGGCCGACGTGGAAGGCTACAATGATGTGGCGGCGGTGTTCCGCTCCACCGCGGAAGGCGAGACCGGCCATGCCCACGGCCACCTCGAATTTCTTGAAGAAGTGGGTGACCCGGCCACCGGCGAGCCCATCGGCAATACCGAAGCCAACCTGAAAGCCGCCATCGCCGGCGAGACCCATGAATACACGGACATGTATCCGGGGATGGCCAAGACGGCGCGCGAAGAAGGCTTCGACGAAATCGCCGACTGGTTCGAAACACTGGCCAAGGCTGAAAAGTCCCATGCGGGACGCTTCCAGAAAGCGCTCGACGAACTGGTGTAATTTGACTGACTCGAAAATTCGGTCGCCGCTCACGCGCGCTCGCCCTGCGCGGGGCGGCGACCAGTCCACAGTGCAACACACCAAACGCCAGACAACAGCCTGAGGAACGACCATGAGAGAAGGCAGCCTGGACGCCCCGACACGTCACCCCATCGACTGGCAGGATCCGGCTTTCTACGATAGCGACGCCATTGACGCCGAGTTGCGCCGGGTCTTCGACATCTGTCATGGTTGCCGGCGCTGTTTCAATCTGTGCGATTCCTTCCCCCGGCTCTTTGAACTGATTGACGAATCAGAGACGGGCGAGCTTGATTCTGTTGACTCCAGGGACTTCAAGGCCGTCGTGGACGCCTGCACACTGTGCGACATGTGCTTCATGACCAAATGTCCCTACGTGCCGCCGCACGAATTCAATCTGGACTTTCCCCATCTGATGCTGCGCTACCGTGCCGCCGCATTCAAACGGGGTGAACGCAGTTTCGTTGATCGCCAGTTTGCCGAGACCGACCGCAATGGCAAACTTGCCGGCCCCATCGACGGCCTGGTCAACTGGGCGACCCGGCGCGGCAACAAGCTGAGCCGCCCTGTGCTGGAGACAGTGGCCCATGTCCACCGCGATGCCGAGGTACCCCGGTTTCATGGCAAGACCTTCGAAAAACGCGACCGGGCCGAACCGGTCGAGGTCAACCCGAACGCCCCGGCCAAAGGGCGCAAGGTGGTGCTCTACGCCACCTGTTTTACCAACTACAACAACCCGGAAATCGGCATGAAGGCGCGCAACGTTCTGGCGCGCAACGGGGTGGAGACCCGGGTCCTGCATCGCGGCTGCTGCGGCATGCCAAAGCTGGAGAATGGCGACCTCGAAGCGGTGGCAGAACAGGCAAGAACCGTCGCAGCGGCGTTCCGTCCGCTGATTGAGGACGAGGGCTATGACGTGGTGGCGCTCATTCCGTCCTGCGCGCTGATGCTCAAGTTCGAGTGGCCGCTCATCCTGCCCGACAACGAGGATGTGAAGATGCTCAGCGAAGCCACATTCGATCTCTCGGAATATGTGGTGGATATCGCCAGGAAGGAGGGACTGGCCGACGGCATGAAACCCCTCGATGGCGACGTGACCATTCATCTCGCCTGCCATGCCCGGGCCCAGAACATGGGCCCGAAAGGCGCCGAGATGCTGCGTCTGATCCCCGACACCAAGGTTCAGGTGATCGAGCGCTGCTCGGGTCACGGCGGCAAGTGGGGCATGATGAAGGAACATTTTGAAACGGCCCTCAAGGTGGGCAGAAACACGGCGCGCGCCGCCCTGCGCAACGGGGCGTCCTACACCGTCTCCGAATGCCCGCTGGCCGCCGACCATCTGGTCCAGGTGATGGAGCGCGAAGACGCCGAAAAAGCCCCCGAAAGGGCCTTTCACCCCATTGAACTGATTGCCAGATCCTACGGGATTTGACGAAACAGGGAGGCCATACCGATGCCGCGCGAAGCGCGAAAAATCACGCGTGACGACATTATTTCCAACGACGACTACAAACTGATCCGGGCCGAGAAACGCGCAGAGAATGTGGTGCGCAAACGCAAGCGCCAGATCGCGGTCGGTCCCTATGTCACCGTGACCTTTGAATGCTGGGACAGCATGTGGCTGCAGATCCAGGACATGCTTTATATCGAGAAAGGCGGCGAAGCCCAGATCGAAGATGAACTCCGGGCCTATAATCCGATGGTCCCAAATGGCCGGGAGCTGACCTGCACCCTGATGTTCGAGATCGATGACAAGGCGCGGCGGGAAAAACTGCTGGGCGCGCTGGGCGGGGTCGAAGATACCATCGCGCTCGAATTCTCAGGCCACAGGATAAAGGCTATGCCAGAGGGTGATGTGGAACGCTCCAAGCCCGGCGGCAAAACCTCTTCGGTGCATTTCCTCCACTTCCCCTTTACCGACGAGCAGATCAAGGCGTTCAAAGAGCCCGGCACCCGGGTCACGTTCGTCATCGGCCATGAAGGCTACAGCCATATGGCCGTCCTGCCCGAGGAAACCCGCGCGACACTCGCCGAGGATTTCGCGTAACCGGGCCTTTCCTGATTATCAGAGGCCAAGACGCGGAATTTCGATCGCCGGACAGCGGTCCATGACCACGCTCAGGCCGGCGGCGCGGGCGCGCGAGGCTGCGTCCAGATCCACCAGACCAAGCTGCAGCCAGACCACCCTGGCACCGATACGGATCGCCTCGTCAACCACTGCGGGCACCTCGTCGAGACGTCGAAACACGTCCACCATATCCACCCTTTCAGGGATGTCCGTGAGCGTGGCATAAACCCGCGCGCCCATCAGATCCTGACCGGCCAGACGCGGGTTCACGGGGATCACCCGATAGCCCTTCTACTGCAGAAACCGCATGACACCAAAGGCCGCGCGGTTGGGTCGGTCGGACGCGCCGACCAGGGCGATGGTCCTGACGGTGGTCAGGGTGTGGCGCAGTTCCTCGTCGGTCTGTGTCACGAAACGGCACCCCGCGCCATGTCCAGTTTGAGATGCTCGGCCACCTTGGCCGCAATATCCATATAGGCTTTGGCGTGATCGCTCGACGGATCGCTGGCCACGATGGGGGCGCCGGCATCCGACGTCTCGCGGATGGCAAGATGGAGAGGGATCGCACCGAGGAACGGCACGCCGAGCTTGTCCGCCGTTTCCCGGGCGCCGCCATGGCCAAAGATATGGGATTGCTCACCACAATGGGGGCAGACGAATGTGCTCATGTTCTCGATCACGCCGAGCACCGGCACCTCGACCCGTTCGAACATGTTGATCCCCTTGCGCGCGTCGATCAGCGCTATGTCCTGGGGCGTCGAGACGATCACCGCCCCGGCCAGCGGTACCCGTTGCGCCATGGTGAGCTGGGCGTCACCGGTGCCCGGGGGCATGTCAACCACCATGACATCAATGGGGCCGAACCGGTCCCACGCCACATCGGCAAGCAATTGCTGCAACGCGCCCATCACCATGGGCCCGCGCCAGATCATGGCGGTATCGCCTTCGATCAGAGAACCGATGGACATGGCGACAATTCCATGAGCCTGCATCGGGATGATCTTCTTGTTTTCGTCCAGCTCTGGCCGCTCATCGAGCCCGAGCAGCATGGGCACGGACGGTCCGTAAATGTCTGCGTCCAGAACCGCTACCCTGAGGCCGAGGCGCGACAGGCCCACCGCAAGATTGATCGCCGTCGTCGACTTGCCAACACCGCCCTTTCCGCTGGCCACCGCAACAACGTTGCGCACCCCCGGGATCGGCGCTGGGCGGGGCGGCGCGGGGCGCCCGGGTTCAGCAGCAGCAGATTGGGCCGGCGCAGGTGGACGCTCGGCCGTGAGCACCGCCATCACCTTTTTGACCCCGGGCAGCCGAGCCACCGCTGCCTCACACGCTTCACGCAGCGCCTCCATCGCCTCGGCCTTGTCCGGGGGGATCTCGATGGTGAAGCCCACCTGGCCCTCCTTGATGACGAGTCCCTGGATCATCCCGGCGTCGACCACATTGCCCCCGCTTTCGGGATCGGTCACAGCCCGCAGGGCATCAAGAACCTTTTCGCGGTCGATCGCTGTCATTCATTCAGTCTCCGTAAATCCGTAAAAGGGTACAGGAAAGCCCGGCAATCGTTGCACCGAGTCCTTGAGTATCATATAACCCAAGACAGTCAAACGGCAGCACCAAAGCCGCCGAGTCGAAGACCAAGGAAAGGTGTTTCATGCCCTGGCAGAACAATCCCGGTGGTGGACGCAACCCGTGGGGGCAGGGCCCCGGCGGTGGTGGCCAGCAGCCACCAAACCTCGATGACCTGATCAGAAAGGGACAGGAGCAGCTCAAGGGCGCGTTCCCCGGCGGGTTCGGCGGAAAGGGCCTGGTGATCATCATCGCGCTCGTCCTGCTGGGATGGCTGGCCACCGGTCTTTATCGGGTGGACCAGAACGAACAGGGTGTGGTGCTGCGTTTTGGCAAATGGGTGGAGACCACGGGTCCCGGGCTCCATTATCACCTGCCCGTCCCCATCGAGTCGGTGCTCACCCCCAAGGTGACAGTGGTCAACCGGGTTGATATCGGCTTTGCCGGAGACGGGCCGGCACGCCGCGGCCAGCGTCTTAGTGACTTCAACCGGGAGCGCTCCATGCTCACCGGCGACGAAAACATTGCCGAGCTTGAATATTCGGTGTTCTGGCAGATCAAGGATGCCGGAAAGTTCCTGTTCAATATCCAGTATCAGGAACTGACCATCAAGGCGGTGGCCGAAAGTGTGATGCGCGAGATCATCGGCCAGACCCCACTGCAGTCGGCCCTGACCGAAGGGCGGGCGGAGATCGAGCAAAAAGCGCTGGAGAAGATTCAGACCGTCCTCGACAGCTACGATTCCGGTGTCTACATCCGTGAGGTCAAGCTGTCGGAGGTGGATCCGCCAGCCTCGGTGGTGGACGCGTTCCGCGACGTCCAGGCCGCCCAGGCCGACAAGGAGCGCCTGCAGAACGAGGCCGAAGCCTACCAGAACGACATCATCCCGCGGGCCCGTGGTGAAGCCGCCAAGATGCTTCAGGAAGCCGAAGCCTACCGCGAACAGGTGATTGCCCGGGCCGATGGTGAAGCGTCGCGTTTCCTGGCGGTCTACGAAGCCTACAAACAGGCCAAGGACGTGACCCGCCAGCGAATCTATCTGGAGACCATGGAACAGATCCTCAAAGGTATGAGCAAGATCATCGTGGACGACAAGGCGGGGACCGGCGTGGTGCCCTACCTGCCATTGCCCGAAGTCCAGAAACGGCGGGGAGAGTGATCATGGGAACGCGTAAAGTCACCCTTCTTGTCCTGCTGGTTCTGCTCGTGGCGGGCGGCCTGAGTTCCATGTTCCGGGTGTTCGAGACCGAACAGGCGCTGGTGCTGGAGTTCGGCCGCCCGGTGCGCACCGTCCAGGACGCCGGATTGCACTTCAAGCTGCCGTGGCAGTCCGTGACCATCCTGGACAAGCGGATTTTGCACCTCGATACTCCGGCCCAGGAGATCATTACCTCTGACCAGAAGCGGGTTATCGTGGACGCCTTCGCCCGGTTCCGCATCGCCGACCCGCTGAAGGTTCGCCAGTCGGTGGGGGATGAATTTGGCGCCGCCAACCGGCTGGAGACCATCGTCAATTCCACGGTCCGGAAGATCCTGGGCAGCGCGCCCTTTACCTCGATCCTGAGCCCCGAGCGTCTTCGGCTGCTCGAAGACATTCGCACCTCGGTCAACCAGGCCGCGTCCGGGCTTGGCATCAATGTGATTGATGTTCGCATCAAGCGCGCCGACCTGCCCGAAGCCAATAGCGAAGCGATCTTCCGCCGCATGCGGACCGAGCGGGAGCGCGAAGCCAAGGAAGCCCGCGCCCAGGGTGCGGAGCTGGCCCAGCGTATCCGAAGCCGGGCCGATCGCGAGCGCACAGTTATCATCGCCGAGGCCCAGCGCGATGCCGAGATTATCCGCGGCGAAGGTGACAGCCGGGCCATCAAGATCTTTGCAGACGCCTTTGGCAAGGACGTGGATTTCTTTGCTTTCTATCGCTCCATGCAGGCCTACACCAAGGCGCTCGACGGCGAGGATACGACCCTCGTGTTGTCGCCCGACAGCGAATTCTTCCGCTTCCTCGACAGCCTTGAAGGCCGTACGGACGCAAAGAAGTAATCGGGAGCCCGGGTGGACGACCTTATCGTAGCGATCGGGCTGGTGCTGGTGATTGAAGGCGTGCTTTACGCCCTCTTTCCGGAAGCCATGCAGCGCATGATGGCGATGGCGATCGCCCAGCCAGGCCGGGTCTTGCGCATCGCCGGGCTGATTGCCGCCTTGGTCGGCTTCGTGGTGGTCTGGGCTGTCCGGCGATGATGGCGGTACGGGCATTTCCCCGGGCCGGGACAGAACCCTGGTCAGATATCCGGGCGCGCCCCGTGCGGGCCTTGTGTCACCCCGGGGGAACAACCATATTTCAGTCACCTTTTTCCCGGACAGTCCATGACGGGTGGGCCCCCGGGGGAGAGACAAAAGTAACAAGGAGAGATCTCGTGCGGCTGAACAGCAGCGTGCAACGATCAGGGCAACCCCTTTTTCGGCCGGTTTTGAACGTTTTTCTTGGCGCCATCCTGGTCGCCATGGCGCTTGTGGCCGCTCCCGGCGACGGCGTGGCCAAACCGGTCTACCTGCCATCAAGCTTCGCCGACCTGGCGGAACAGGTGCTGCCCTCGGTGGTCAACATTACCGTAACCAAGGAGGTGCCGCGCACCGGCGGCGGGCTGGAAGATTTTTTGCGGCGCTTCGACCCGCGTGCACCGGAACAGCGCGAGCGGCCCCTTCCGCCGCGCCGGCGTTCGGGCGGCGGCACCGGCTTCGTGGTGGACGCCAAGGGACTCATCGTGACCAACAACCACGTGGTCGAAGACGCCGACAAGATTACGGTCCAGTTTCAGGAGGGCGAGGAGTATGACGCCGAACTGGTGGGAACCGACCCGGCCACCGACCTTGCGGTGATCCGCATTGATCCCAAACACAAGCTGACGGCGCTCAAGTTTGGCGACTCCGACAAGGCGCGGGTCGGGGACTGGGTGATCACCATTGGCAACCCGTTCGGCCTGAGCGGTACGGTCACCGCCGGCATCATCTCAGCACGAAACCGCAACATCCAGACCGGCCTGTACGACGATTTCATCCAGACCGACTCGTCCATCAATCCGGGCAACTCGGGCGGCCCCATGTTCAATCTTGATGGCGAGGTGATCGGCATCAACACCGCTATTTTTTCGCCGTCCGGCGGCAATGACGGCATCGGATTTTCGATCCCCTCCAATCTCGCAAAGACCGTCATCACCCAGCTTATCGAGAAGGGCGAAGTCAAGCGCGGCTGGCTCGGGGTTGCGTTCCAGCCGGTAACCCGGGAGACCGCTGAAAGCCTGGGCCTTGACGAAGCCCGCGGCGCGCTGGTGTCCTCCGTCACCGCGGACGGACCGGCTGAAAAGGCGGGGATCCGCTCCGGCGATATCATCATCGAGTACGACGGCAAGGAGGTTAATGCCCGCCAGCGCCTGCCCGGCATGGTCGCCAACACGCCGATCGGGTCGAAGGTCGAGGTCGTGGTGCTTCGCAAAGGCAAACGCAAGACCTTTACCGTCCAGATCGCCGAGCGCGACGAGGACAAGATCCAGGCGTCCCTGGGTGGCCAGGCCCCGGGTGACCGTGACGAAGTCTCCGTTCTCGCCATGACCCTTGGTTCTCTGACCACCGAGGTGCGCGAGAGCCTGGGGATCGACGAGGATGTGGAAGGCGCGGTCATCCTGCATGTGGAACCGGGCAGCCACGCCCAGGAACAGGGTTTGCGCCGCGGCGATGTGATCGTCTCGGTATCCCTTGAAGACGTGAAGAACCCCGAAGAAGTGGTGGCGCGTGTCGAAGAGGTCCGCAAGGAAGGCCGGCCGTCGGCGCTGTTCCGCATCTATCGAGGCGGCAACTATTTCCACGTCACCATCAGCTTTGACGACTGATCGGTAAGCTGCGGCCCTTGACAGAAACCGGCCCCGGCCCAGGGGCCGGTTTCACGTTATTGGACGATTTCCGCGGCCGTGAAACCCTGAAGGTAGAGCACCGCTGTCAGGTCGCCGTGACGGATCGCCACGTCGGCGGCAGCCGCCGCCTTGGGCTTGGCATGATAGGCGATGCCGAGACCAGCCGCCTCGATCATCGGGATATCATTGGCGCCATCACCGATCGCCAGGGTTTCCTCAGGCTCAAGGCCCCGCTCCGCCCTCAATTCATGGAGAGTCGCAAGCTTGGTGGAAGAGTCCACGATGGGCTCGATCACGCGGCCGGTCAGCCGACCATCGCGGATTTCCAGACGGTTGGCGCGATTGACCTGAAACCCGGTTTCTGCCGACACCCGCTCGGTGAAGAACGTGAAACCGCCGGAGACCAGGGCGGTCAGGGCGCCCGCCTGATTCATGGTCCGGATCAGGGCGCGGGCGCCCGGGGTCAGATGTACCCGCTCGGCAAACACCTGCTCCAGAACCTCTTCCGGCAGCCCTTCCAGCATGGCCGCGCGTTCCTTGAGCGCGGCCACGAAATCAAGCTCACCACGCATCGCCGCCTCGGTGATTCTGGCCACCTGGTCCTTGAAACCGGCGAAATCGGCTATTTCGTCGATACACTCCACCGTAATGATGGTGGAATCCATGTCGGCCACCAGCAGCTTCTTGCGCCGTGCCTGCCGGGGCAACACCGCAATATCCACGGCCACGCCATCAAGTGCCACCCCCAGCACCTCGGCCGCAGCCCCGGGATCCATGCCGTCAAAATAGATATCGGCCGCCACGCCTTCGGCCAATCGCCGGCTATCCACGCCGCCGGCACCCGCGGACCGCAGCGCGTCAACGCCGCGCGCCACCAGTCCATCATCGACGACCGGGCGGGCGGGATTGGCGATCAGCGTTGCAACAAGGTCCATGAGATAACGACTCCGTTCCTGTGGTCCAGCTTGCCGGTGGCGAAGCAATCGCCCATAAATGATCCCTCGAAGGCGGGGTCAGGTGCTCGATAAAGAATATGGCATGAAAAATAAAGTGGTTTTCATTGCCGGACCCACGGCAGGCGGCAAGTCCGGTCTGGCGCTGTGGCTGGCCGAACGGGCGAACGGTACGGTCATCAACGCCGACAGCATGCAGGTGTACGCCGAGTTGCGGGTGATCACCGCCCGCCCCGCGCCGGAGGACGAAGCCCGCGCTCCACACAAGCTGTACGGATATCGCCAGGCCGCCGACCCGATCTCCGCCGCCGAGTGGGCAGCGCATGCGCGCGCCGCCATATCCGCGACCATCGCCGAAGGCCGCCTGCCCATCGTGGTGGGCGGAACCGGACTTTATTTCCGGACTCTCATAGACGGGATCGCCGAAGTCCCCCCGATCCCCGGGGCGATCCGGGCCGAGGTTCGCACCCTGGTCGAGACCGAAGCGCCGCCGATTCCCCACGAAATGCTCCGCCGGGAAGACCCGGCCATGGCGGACCGGCTCAACCCGGGCGACCGGCAGCGCATCGCCCGCGCCCTTGAGGTCAAACGGGCGACCGGGCGCTCGCTCCTCGACTGGCAACGCGACGCCCACGCCAGCGGGCTGGCCGCCGACCCCTCGCTGGAACTAATCAAGACCCTGCTGATGCCGCCGCGCGACGAGATCTACGCCCGCGCGGACGCCCGGTTTCGCGCCATGATCGACGACCAGGGCGCGCTCGCCGAAGTGGCGGCACTCGACCGGCTCGGCCTCGACCCGGGTCTGCCCGCCATGAAAGCACTGGGCGTGCCCGAACTTACCCGGTACCTGCGGGGCGAACTGGACCGAGACGCTGCCATCGTCCGGGCCCAGACGGTGACACGCCGCTACGCCAAACGCCAATATACCTGGTTCCGCAATCAGTTTTCCGACTGGGTCCAGGCTGATGCGCAATTTTTGAAAAGATTATTTGCCAAAATTTTTCCATTTATTAATTATTGAGGGTTGACGCGGTAATTTTTATTGTCTAGCTTGCGCCCGCCCAGCGGGGTTGGCGATGAACACATGGACGCTCACGCCCGCGCCTGGGAAAGCCCGGTGGTACGGGATATGCGCGCGGGTTCGACAGCGCCCGCAGGACAGGAAAGGATGGAACAATGTCGTCGGAACAAATGAGTGGTGCGGAAATCGTCATCAAGGCCCTGCAGGACCTTGGTGTCGACGTCGTCTTCGGGTATCCGGGCGGCGCCGTGCTTCCCATCTATGACGCGCTGTTCCAGCAAAACAGGATTCGCCACATCCTGGTGCGCCATGAACAGGCGGCGCTTCACGCCGCCGAAGGGTATGCCCGCTCCACCGGCAAGCCCGGCGTGGCGCTTGTTACCTCGGGACCCGGTGCAACCAACGCGGTCACCGGCCTGACCGACGCCCTGATGGACAGCATCCCGGTGGTCTGCCTGACCGGCCAGGTCGCCACCCACCTGATCGGCAATGACGCCTTTCAGGAGGCCGACACGGTGGGTATCACCCGCCCCTGCACCAAACACAACTATCTGGTCAAGAGCACCGATGACCTCGGCCGGGTCCTGCACGAAGCGTTCTACATCGCCACCAACGGCCGGCCGGGACCAGTGGTCGTGGATCTGCCGAAAGACATTCAGGTGGCCAGGGGCGTCTACCGCAACCCCGGCAAGGTCCGGCACCGCAGCTACCAGCCCCAGGTCAAGGGCGACCTTGCCCTGATCAAAAAAGCCGCGGAAATGCTGGCCGAGGCCAAACGGCCGATCATCTATTCGGGCGGTGGCGTCATCAACGCCGGTCCGGCGGCCTCCCAGTTGCTGCGCGAACTGGTGCGGCTGACCGGCTATCCGGTTACCAGCACGCTGATGGGGCTCGGAGCGGTTCCGGCCCACGACCCGCATTTCCTCGGCATGCTGGGAATGCATGGGACCTACGAAGCCAACAACGCCATGCATGACTGCGATGTCATGTTGTGCGTTGGCGCCCGCTTTGATGACCGGGTGACCGGACGGCTTGACGCGTTCTCACCGGGATCGAAGAAAATCCACATTGACATCGACCGGTCGTCCATCAACAAGAATGTCCGTGTGGATCTGGGCATCGTGGGCGACGCTGCCCATGTGCTTGAAGACCTTATCAAGGTCTGGAAGGCAAAAGCCTACCGGCCGGACGAAAAGGCGCTCGAACGCTGGTGGAAACAGATCGATGAATGGCGGGCACGCGACTGCCTGAAGTACAAGCCGGATGACAAGGTCATCATGCCCCAGTACGCCCTGCAGCGGCTCTACGCGCTGACCAAGGACCGCCGCCCCTATATTTCGACCGAGGTTGGCCAACATCAGATGTGGGCCGCCCAGTTCTACGGCTTCGACCAGCCCAACCACTGGCTGACCTCGGGTGGGCTCGGCACCATGGGCTACGGTCTGCCGGCCGCAATCGGTGCCCAGATCGCCCATCCGGATGACCTGGTGATTGATATCGCGGGGGAAGCCTCGATCCTGATGAACATCCAGGAGATGTCCACCGCGGTCCAACACCATCTGCCGGTCAAGGTGTTCATCCTCAACAACCAGTATATGGGTATGGTGCGTCAGTGGCAGGATCTGAGCTACGGCAGCCGCTACGCCGAAAGCTACACCGCGGCCCTGCCCGACTTCGTGGCCCTGGCCGAAGCCTTTGGTGGCGCAGGCCTGCGGGCGACCCGACCCGACGAGGTCGACGATGTGATCAAGGAAATGATGGCAATCGACAAGCCGGTGATTGTGGACTGTCAGGTGGCGAAGCTGGAAAACTGCTTCCCCATGGTCCCGTCTGGTGCCGCGCACAACGAAATGCTGCTTGGCCCCGAAGATATGGGCGAAGAAACTTCCGAAGCGGGCAAGGCGCTGGTATAAGCGCCTGTCCGGACCTTCCCCCGCACAAGTTCAGGAAACGCAGAGGGCAGTCATGTCTGACCAACGGGAAGAGATTTTCCAACACACCATTTCGGTCATTGTCGATAACGAGGCCGGCGTGCTGGCCCGCGTGATCGGGCTGTTTTCGGGGCGCGGCTACAACATCGACAGCCTCACCGTGGCGGCCGTCGCCGACAATGATTCCACTTCGCGCATCACCATTGTCACATCGGGCACCAAGATGGTAATCGAGCAGATCAAGGCGCAACTTGAACGGCTGGTGCCGGTTCATGTGGTCGGTGACCTGACCCTCGAAGGCCCCGCCGTCGAACGCGAACTGGCGCTGATCAAGGTCTCCGGGGTTGGCGAGGCCCGGGTCGAAAGCCTTCGGCTCGCCGACGCTTTCCGGGCCCGGGTGGTGGATAGCACCAGCACCTCGTTCATTTTCGAATTGACCGGCAAATCCACCAAGATCAGCGCCTTTATCGACTTGATGCAGGAGCTGGGTCTGGTAGAAGTGGCGCGAACCGGGGTAGTCGCCCTGTCGCGCGGCAAGACCGGGCTTGAACAGTAGTCACCCACAGCCACCGGGAAAAACCAGGAAAGAAGGAACTCATCCATGCGCGTGTATTACGATCAGGACGCCGACGTCAATCTGATCAAAACCAAGAAAGTGGCGGTCATCGGTTATGGCAGCCAGGGCCATGCCCATGCCGCCAACCTCCGGGATTCCGGCGTCACGGAAGTGGCCGTGGCGCTGCGCCCCGGTTCAGCAACCACCAGGAAGGCGGAAGCCGCCGGATTCAAGGTGTTCAGCCCGGCCGATGCCGCCAAATGGGCTGACGTGGTGATGGTGCTGGCCCCCGACGAATTGCAAGGGGCGATCTATCGCGATCATCTGGCCGACAACCTGAAAGAAGGTGCCGCCCTGTTGTTCGCTCATGGCCTCAACATTCATTTCAAGCTGATCGAACCGCGCCCGGACCTGGATGTGCTGATGGTCGCGCCCAAGGGGCCCGGCCATACCGTGCGCTCCGAATACAACCGGGGTGGCGGTGTCCCCTGCCTGCTCGCCATCCACCAGGACGCTTCGGGAAGCGCCCATGACCTTGGCCTGTCCTATGCCAGCGCCATCGGCGGCGGGCGCGCCGGGATTATCGAGACCACCTTCCGTGAAGAGTGCGAAACCGACCTGTTCGGCGAGCAGGCCGTCCTGTGTGGTGGCCTCTCGGCGCTGATCAAGGCGGGTTTCGAAACCCTCGTCGAAGCGGGTTACGCGCCAGAGATGGCCTATTTCGAATGTCTCCACGAGGTCAAGCTGATCGTCGATCTGATGTATGAAGGCGGGCTGGCCAACATGCGCTATTCCATCTCCAACACGGCGGAATACGGCGACTATGTCACCGGCCCGCGGATCGTGACGGAGGAGACCAAGGCCGAGATGAAGCGGGTTCTCAGCGATATCCAGACCGGCAAGTTCGTGCAGAACTTCATGCTCGACAACGCTGTCGGCCAGCCCCGTCTCAAGGCGGAGAGAGCACTTGGGCAGGCGCACCCGATCGAGGAAGTCGGACAGCGCCTGCGCGCCATGATGCCTTGGCTGTCGGAAAGCAAGCTGGTGGACCGTGAAAAGAACTGAGGCACCTTGATGCCGGACCGGAAAAAGGGGGCCGTCTGGTCCCCTTTTTTCACGTCGTCGCACCTCCCCGCGCGCCCGTGAAATTCGGCCCGCGAAACGCGGAATGGCCAGGTCGCGTGACAATTCCGGGCCGCGCGTGGATCAGGCGCAATAAATCGTTGAAGAAATGTTCAACAGTTGTTAACTACAATCCGTTAGACGCGTATAGTGGAATGTAACGTTTCCCGTAACCGCATCGGTAGAAGTAACAGTAATTGAATGGACCTGAAAGCATGACCGGCCATGCCATCGCAGCGGACTCCCGCAACGCCAGCCTGTTGAAGGTGGCGGCGCTTGGCCTGTGCAGGCTTTCCCTTCTTCTTCGTGGGTTGCATCGACTTAGCTGCCCCTGAGCGCATGAGTTTTTCACCTGGCAAGCGCTTCAGGGGGATTTCGCCAGCTAGCGGTCAGACACTGGCCAGAAGGATGCATTGAAGATTCAGGATTTGAGAAAGATGAACCCGCGAACCGAACAGAACCGCATTATCATTTTTGACACCACCTTGCGTGACGGTGAACAGTCGCCCGGCGCGACCATGAACCTGGAAGAAAAACTCCGGGTAGCCGAAATGCTGGACGCCATGGGCGTTGACGTGATCGAGGCCGGCTTCGCCATCGCCTCCAATGGCGACTTCGAAGCGGTGCGCGAAGTGGCGCGGCTGGCCAAGAACGCCGCCGTTTGCAGTCTTGCCCGGGCCGGCGTCAAGGACATCGACCGCGCCTGGGAGGCGCTCGCACACGCCAGGCGCCCGCGCATCCACACCTTCATTGCGACAAGCCCATTGCATATGCGCGTCAAGCTGCAGATGGAACCCGACGTGGTGTTGGAAGCGATTGAGAAAAGCGTCAGCCACGCGCGCAACCTGTGCGACGATGTGGAATGGTCGGCCGAGGACGGCACACGCAGCGAGCATGACTTTCTGTGCCGGGCGGTGGAGACCGCCATCAAGGCCGGCGCCACCACCATCAACATTCCCGACACCGTGGGCTATACGGTCCCTGAAGAGTATCGGGCGCTGTTCGAAATGCTGATAAACCGGGTACCCAACATCGACAAGGCGGTGCTGTCCACCCATTGCCATAACGATCTGGGGCTGGCGGTTGCCAACTCCATCGCCGGCGTTCTGGGCGGTGCCCGCCAGATCGAGTGCACCATCAACGGCATTGGAGAGCGCGCCGGCAACGCCGCGCTTGAGGAAATCGTCATGGCGCTGCGCACCCGCGCCGACGCCCTGCCCTACACCACCGGTGTGAAGACCGAGAAACTGACACCGGCGTCGCACCTGGTGTCCACCGTCACCGGCCTGGCGGTTCAGGCGAACAAGGCGATCGTCGGAGCCAATGCCTTTGCACATGAGTCGGGTATTCACCAGGACGGCGTGCTCAAGGACGCCCAGACCTACGAAATCATGACACCCGAATCCGTGGGGCTGAAGACCTCGTCACTGGTCATGGGAAAACATTCGGGCCGCCACGCCTTTTACGAAAAATTGAAAGAATTGGGCTACGATCTGGGACCGAACGCGCTGCAGGACGCCTTCGTGCGCTTCAAGGATCTGGCAGACAAGAAAAAACAGATCTATGACGAGGATATCGTGGCGCTCGTCGATGACGAGGTCATGCGCGGCAAGGACCGGATCAAGTTTGTCTCGTTGCAGATTGTGTGCGGGTCCAAGGGGCCCCAGTCGGCGGAACTGGAACTTGAAATCGATGGCGAGCTCAAATCCACCAAGGCCACCGGCGATGGCCCCGTGGATGCCACATTCAAGGCCATTCGGGCGCTGGTGGAACACAATGCCCATCTGCAACTCTATCAGGTTCACGCGGTCACCGGCGGAACCGACGCCCAGGCCGGCGTGACGGTGCGTCTTGAAGAAGACGGCAAGACCGTGACCGGTCAGGGGGCCGATACCGATACTCTGGTGGCCTCGGCGCGAGCCTATGTCCATGCGCTGAACAAGCTGTTTGTGAAGCGCGAAAAGTCGGCGCCGGCGTCGCTCATGGCATGAGCGGGAGCGACATCGGCGGTTTTCGGGTCGCCCTTGCCAGACCGGGGCGTTTGGGTCCAACCGAGGTCTTCCGCCCGAGGCGGATGACCTCACTTGCAACAAGGCTGTCGTTGTATGTTCTCTAAGATACTCGGCTGGATGTCTTCGGACATGGCCATTGACCTTGGAACCGCGAACACGCTCGTTTACGTCAAGGATCGCGGTATCGTGCTCAACGAGCCGTCGGTGGTCGCCATCAAGAACGACCATGGAATCAAGGAGGTTCTGGCCGTGGGTCACGAGGCCAAGCAAATGCTCGGCCGGACCCCCGGTAACATCGAGGCGATCCGCCCCTTGCGTGACGGCGTCATTGCCGACTTCGAGGTGGCCGAAGCGATGATCAAGTACTTCATTCGCAAGGTCCACAACCGCAGCATGCTGGCAACCCCGCAGATCGTCATTTGCGTCCCGTCGGGATCCACCCCGGTCGAACGCAAAGCGATCCGCGACAGTGCCCTGGAAGCGGGTGCGCGCCGGGTGTTCCTGATCGAGGAGCCCATGGCCGCGGCCATTGGCGCAGGCCTGCCGGTAACCGAACCGACCGGCTCGATGATTGTCGACGTGGGCGGCGGCACCAGCGAAGTGGCCGTGCTCTCCCTCGGCGGCATCGTCTACGCCAACTCGGTACGCGTCGGTGGTGACAAGATGGACGAAGCGATCATCAACTATATCCGCCGCAACCACTCGCTCCTCATCGGAGAGTCGAGTGCGGAGCGGATCAAGAAAGAGATCGGCACCGCCGCGCCGCCCGAGGATGGCACTGGCAAGACCCTGCGAATCAAGGGCCGCGACCTGATGAACGGTGTGCCCAAGGAAATTCCCATCGACCAGCTCCAGGTCGCCGAGGCCCTGAGCGAACCGGTGAGCGCGATCATCGAAGGAGTCAAGCTGGCACTGGAACAGACCCCGCCTGAACTGGCCGCGGATATTGTTGAAAAGGGCATCGTGCTGACCGGCGGGGGCGCTTTGCTCGCCAATCTGGACAAGGTGATACGCGATGCAACAGGGTTGCCGGTGACCATCGCCGACGAACCCCTGACCTGCGTGGCGCTGGGCTCGGGCCGGTCACTTGAGGACTCGATCCTCAAGCATGTGTTGACAGACACGCACTGATGGCGGAACCACCGGCCGTCTGAAGGAAGCGGGTGTTGAGGAAACCGAGAAGCAGGGACGGACGACTGGCCGATACGCTGCTGGGTTTCGGAGCGCGCTTTTCTCTCTTCCTGTTCATCACCTTGGCCGTTGCGATGCTGGTCGTCGGCCGTCTGGAACCCAGATTTCTGGAGGACAGCCGCGCCGTCCTGGCCGATCTGGCGGCACCCTTTCTTGACCTCGTCAACCGCCCGGTAGAGGCCATGGACAAGGTCATGACCTGGGGCGAAAACCTGGTCTTCGTCTATCGCGAAAATGATCGCCTGCGCAAAGAGAACGCACGGCTCAGGTCGTGGCAGGTGGCGGCTGAGACCCTGGCGGTGGAAAACCAGCAACTGCGCGCACTGCTGGGACTGAAAGATATCAAGGCAACACCGGTCACGGCAGCGCGCGTGATCGGCCAGTCGGGAGGGCGGTTTTTCCAGAGCGTGCTGATCAACGCCGGCCGGCGCGACGGTGTTGCCAAGGGCAATACGGTGGCCGACCGCAACGGCGTGGTCGGCCGGGTGATCACGGTGGGCCGTCATTCGGCACGGGTGCTGCTGCTCAACGATCTGAACAGTCGCATCCCGGTGAAGATTCTGCCCGCCGGCGTCAATGCGATTCTGGCCGGAGACAACCGACCGCATCCGGTGATCACGTTTCTGCCCGAGGGCGTAACCCTGAATGCCGGTGACTGGGTGGTGACCACCGGCCATGGCGGGACATTTCCCCCTGACATGGCGGTGGGGCGGGTGCTCGCGGGGGACGGGCGCACGCCCTACCGGGTCCGACTGGTAGCAGATTTTGATCGGCTCGACTTCGTGCGGATACTCGCCTACGAACAGCCGGCAGAGGACCAGGGTGGCGCGCCATGACCCCGACCACCTTTGAACAGATTGACCAGACTCTGCGGTCGGCAACACCCTTTTCCTGGTGCCTGGTGTGGAGTCTTCTGGAACTGGTCCCCTACGAACTGTCGGGCCTTGCCCAGGTCATGCCCAACCTGTTGCTGATGAGCGCGTTTTTCTGGACCGTCAACCGGCCCGACCTGATGCCGTCACTGGCGCTGTTTGCGCTTGGTACGGTGCACGATCTGTGGACGGGCGGACCCCTTGGGCTGATGCCGCTGACCCTGATCCTGATGCGCGCCTTCGTGATCAGTCAGAGACGCATTCTGGCCCGGCGCATGTTTGTGATAAGCTGGTGGGGATTCGTCATCGTGGCAACGGTGTTCGGACTCATGAGCTGGGCCCTGGCATCCTTCCAGGCGGATCGGCTGTTCGATCCGACTCCTGTGGCTTTCCAGGCTCTGCTGACCATCGCGCTTTATCCCCTGTTGGCGCGCCTGATGGCAAAGTTTCAACGCCGAATTCTGGATTAGAGTCGCCCTCCCATGCCGATCAAGGACCGCCGCATAGATCGCTTCAAGGTCTACTCCCGACGGGCCGCCATTCTGGCCGGTTTCAAGGGGCTTCTGGTCTCCGGCCTGGTGGCACGGATGTATTATCTTCAGGTGATCGAGAGCGATCGCTACCAGATGCTGGCCGAGGAAAACCGGATCAGCGTGCGCCTGTTGGCGCCGCTGCGCGGCCTGATCGTGGACCGCTTTGGCCGAGTCCTGGCGGCAAACCGTGCCGATTATCGCGCCTATCTGATACCCGAACAAACCCGGAGCGTGGATGACACGCTGGATGCCCTGAGCCGGATCATTCCGCTCAGCCGGGACGATCATCAGCGTATCCGCAGGGCGGTTCAACGCCAGCGCGCCTTCCTGCCGGTCACCGTTGCGGCCAATCTGAGCTGGACCGATTTCGCCAGGATCAATCTGGCCAGCCCCGACCTGCCCGGAGTCCAGCCGGACGTGGGCAGCACCCGCTATTATCCCCACGGGCCGCTGGTTGCTCACCTGATCGGCTATGTGGGCGCGCCCGGCGAAGACGAGGTGGGACGGGATCCGCTTCTGCAGCTTCCCGGCTTCAAGGTCGGGCGCAATGGCATCGAACGCACCTTTGACAGCCAGTTACGCGGTCAGGCCGGCAACATGAAGGTGGAAGTCAATGCCGTGGGGCGAGTCATCCGGGAGCTGGAGCGCAAGAACGCGGTTCAGGGATCGACGGTACAACTCACCATTGATTTCGAACTGCAGCGCTACGCCGCCGACCGATTGGCGGGCGAAAGCGGATCGGTTGTGGTGGTCGACGTGAAGACCGGTGAAATCCTGGCGCTTGTTTCGGTACCGGCCTTCGATCCCAACGATTTCAACCTGGGCATCAGTCGCACCAAATGGCAAAGCCTCCTGGCCGACAAACGCAAGCCGCTGATCAACAAGGCGGTGGCGGGGCAGTACCCGCCGGGATCGACCTTCAAAATGGCGGTGGCCCTGGCGGCGCTTGAGGCGGGCGTGATCAAGCCCGATCACAAGGTTGCCTGCTGGGGCAAGAAGGAACTCGGCAACCACACCTTCCACTGCTGGAAAAGAGAAGGACATGGCGTGCTCGACCTGGTCAACGCGATCCAGCATTCCTGTGACATTTACTTCTACGACATAGCGGACAGGGTAGGTATTGACAGAATCGCCGAGATGGCGCGCCGGCTTGGCCTTGGGTCAGCGCCCGACCTGCCCATACCTGCCGTGGCCAGCGGGCTGGTGCCCAGCCCCGGCTGGAAGCTCGCCACCCAGGGAGTACGCTGGCAACGCGGCGAGACCTGGGTCGCCGGCATCGGTCAGGGCTACATCACGGCGACGCCCCTCCAGCTCGCCGTCATGACCGCGCGCATCGCCAACGGAGCGCACGCCATCTCTCCTGTTCTCACTGTCACCCCGCGCTCCGGAGAAGCGATTGACAAAGCGCCAGCTCCACTGAACATCAGCCGTGCGGCGCTTGATGTGGTGCGCGAAGGGATGGCCCGGGTCACCACCCACCCCAGGGGAACCGCCTACGCCGCGCGGATCACCGATGACGGCTACGCCATGGCCGGCAAGACCGGCACCGCTCAAGTCCGGCGCATCACCAAGGCCGAACGGGAAGCGGGCGTGCGCAAGAACGAGGAAAAACCCTGGGAAGAGCGCGACCATGCGTTGTTCGTCGGCTATGGCCCCATCGAGGACCCACGCTACGCTGTGGCCGTGGTGGTCGAACATGGTGGCAGCGGTTCCAGGACGGCAGCACCGATCGCTCGCGACGTTTTGCTCAAGGCCATGCGCGCCAATTCCGCGGCGGCACCGGTTGACAAATTGCCGGAACAACCCACCCTGACCCCGGAACGCGGAGTGGATGTCTGATGACGGAGCCGGCCATCAGTCTCAAGGGAAAGCGTGGACTTTTCACCAAGTTTGGCGAACTGAACTGGTTTGTGGTGTTGCTGATCACGGCCATCGCCTGTGTCGGATTCGTCATGCTCTATTCGGTTGCGGGGGGCAGCATCGAACCCTGGGCATCGCGCCAGATGATCCGGTTCGCAGTGGGGCTGGTTCTGATGATCGCGGTCGCCCTGACCAGTCTGCGGTTCTGGGTGTCGGCTGCGTACCCCATTTATCTTGGTGCGCTGGCGCTGCTGATCGCGGTCGAGTTCATCGGCACCACCGGCATGGGGGCGCAGCGCTGGATCGACCTCGGGTTCTTCCGCCTGCAGCCGTCCGAGGTGATGAAGATCGCGCTGGTTCTGGCCCTGGCACGCTACTATCACGGCATCACCATGCGGGAAGCCATGAGTTTGCGCAGCCTGCTGATCCCGGTCATTCTGATCGCCCTGCCCGCGGGTCTGGTTTTGTCCCAGCCCGACCTTGGCACCGCGCTGCTGCTGATCCTGGGCGGTGCGGCGGTGATGTTCCTGGCCGGCGTGCGACTCTGGCTGTTCGTGGCCGGGATCATTTCGGCGCTGGCAGCGATTCCGGTGGCCTGGGGTTTTCTCAAGGATTACCAGAAGAGCCGGATCCTGACCTTTCTCAATCCGGAACGCGACCCGCTGGGTGCAGGCTACCACATCATGCAGTCCAAGATCGCTCTTGGCTCAGGGGGCGTGTATGGCAAGGGATTTCTTCTGGGCACCCAGAGCCAGCTCAATTTTCTACCCGAGAAACAGACCGATTTCATCTTCACCATGCTGGCTGAAGAATTCGGGCTTCTCGGTGGTCTTGGCCTGCTCACCCTCTATGGCATATTGATCGGTTATGCCATTCTGGTCAGCCTGACCATACGCAGCCATTTCGGGCGCCTTATGGCCATGGGCCTTGCCTTCACCTTTTTCCTCTATGTCTTCATCAACACCGCCATGGTCATGGGCCTGCTGCCGGTGGTGGGCGTGCCACTGCCCCTTGTCTCCTATGGCGGATCGGCCATGCTTACCGTGATGATCGGCTTTGGTCTCATTCTCTCGGCCGCGCTCCATCGCGACGCCATCATTCCACGCAGTGGCGCAATCACCTGATCCGGGCCGCAACAGCCGGCCTATTCGAAATTGTCGGGATCGCGGATGAGGACGCTTTTGTCGCGCCAGCCGGTTTTGCGCAAACCATGGAACACTGCCTTGCCGCGCCGCCCGATCACCGTCTTGACCAGATTGTTCATATTGCGCTTGAGCAGGTAACGGTCGAGCCGCTTGCGCAGCCTGGCGGCAATGTCAGCCCGCCCCCGGTCCTCGAAGAACCGCCACAGATCCCAGATATAGGCAGCCGCAATATCTGAGTCCGGACGCATGGCGTCGATGCGCGCCGTCGGATCCACATCGGGAAAGGGCGCGTCGGTCACCCCCAGTTCCCTGAGTACCAGCAGGGTGCGGGTACATTTTGTGCATGTGCCGCAATTGTTGATCTTGCTGTACCAGCAGACCTGGAGATAGCGCAACAGCGCCGGATCCCGGGAAAGGGCCCGGATCTTCTGGGTGCGGGGCACCTCGATCCCGTCATGGACGATTCGGGTGGTCGCGGTCGACCACATGGGGTCGAGCAGCGGATGCGACCCCCAGGGCTTGAGCTGGCGCACACTGAAACTCGACGGGATGAAATACTGCGCCGGACCGAAGGCGGCCGCCGTCAAGCACAGAAACGGCCCGTGCAGATAGTCCCAGCTCATGCCTTGTGCCTCACAGACCCGGCGGGCATTGGTGGCAATGGGCAGAACCGCCTTGGCGTGCTCGTCTGCAAACGCCGCCACCTTTTTCACAAGCGCTTCGAAGGGTTCCGTCGCCCCAGCCTCGTCAAAGCAGTTGGTGACCAGAAGATGGGTGATGCTGTCGCGATGACGATGAAAAGTATAGGTGCTGTCAACACCACCCGAGAAAGACGTGAACACCAGACCCGGCTGCGCGGCGACCGGCTCCTGGCGCGCTTCGATCCGTGGCGCCCCAAGCTCTGGGTTCCACTGTCTGATGATCGCGATGATGTGCGGGAGACGCGCCGTCAGCTCAGGACACAGCGGCAGCGCCGGGTCCACAACAAGGTCTTCTCTCCGCGCCATGGCGAGAAACAGACCGATGGCCAGAAACATCTCACCGCGCGGCGCCGGTGCCAAGGCGCCAGGCGCCTCGATCCAGACCTCACGCCCGCCGACAAGGGCCGAGAACCGCTTTGTTCCGGCCCCTATTTCATTAACTTTTAACTGCGAGATTTCAACCATCATGCCCCCCATGCCTGTGGTTCACCCATCGTATCGCCTGCCGCATAAACTGTCTGGCCGCCCATTGCCGGCTTGGGATACGCGCGTGCGAGACCGAAACGGCGCAACAGAGTACCGTCAAAATTTTTAACCTTTTATGGATAGTTCTTAAAGGGGCAACGCCGCCGCGCCCCACGGCACGCACGGTTTCTGAAGGCGACCAGCCGTATCTTCCTGTCGACAAGCCGCGCCGGCTTTGCTATAGGAGCCTTCTCACCCATCAGACTTCCGGGCGCATAGCTCAGTTGGTAGAGCAGCTGACTCTTAATCAGCGGGTCCCAGGTTCGAATCCTGGTGCGCCCACCACCTATAAACTATTGTAGTTTTTAGCGTTTACGGGCCGCAGTCGGGACCATAACGGTTCGCCGAAAACGCCCCTAGCAATCACATAGCAATCACGGGATGGTATTTCGGGGGTAAACTTCCGTGCGGTTGCCGGGCTTGAGAGAATCATCGAACGGACGCGGCCACCCACCAACGCGGGCTGAAAAGAACGAGAAAAAAATCTCCGAATGGGGGCCCACGCGGGTCTGTAGGCGCAGGCGGTTCAGGGATTGGGCCACCCCCTCCTAGCCTTGCGTCCAATGTTCTGGCTGGTGGAGCAGCGCTTGCCGCTTAACTCCCCCGCAAATTCTCTTTCCCCTTTCAGGACGTAGGCCAACACGTTCGCCAGATGGTCCCGGTAACGCTCCCCGTACTGAACGCCCTTCAAGGCATGACGATAGTTGCGCCCCACCGGGCGGGAGCTTATCACGCCCTTGCGGAAGGTGGCATCGCATGCTTGCAACCAGCCCCGTTGCCGGTTGCTGAATTGGCGCGCAAGGTGCGGTGGAACGTGCATCAGGATGTGAACATGCTCCCCGATCCCCTCTCCCGATTCCCGCACCCAAATATAGGTCAGGCTTTCACCCCGCAGGCGCAGCCAATCCCGCGCCAGTTTCAGAAAACGCAAGGTCGCTCCCTGATAATCGCCGACCAAGCCACCAGCCTGCCAATGAATGGTCGTGAACCTGTTCAGGGGCCGCCCGATGGTGCGGGCGTACTCCGCCGCAGCAAGCAGATTATGCACTTGCTTCCGGGTCAAATGCTTGCTTACACGGTCAGCGCGAAGGCGGGCTTCTTTAGGGTGCTTGGCAAGGGGCGCGTGCGAGACGCGCGTTAACCTATATAAGTGTCGTTTTGTCCGAAACGCCGCCCCATTTTTGGCGGAATTCCGTCTAAGGTTCTGAATATCAATGCTTTTTGGCGCGCGCGCAGGCGCATTCGTCTCAAAAGTCATCGCAAGTTTTTAATTTCGAGAAAAAAAGGGGGGCGACGGTTTCCCATCGCCCCGCGTTTACGCCCTAATTTGTGCGGGCTTCGCGCATCCGCTCCACCGCTTGCCGCTTTTGGGCCGGTGCCATATCGCGACGGCGAAACGGGTTCTTGTTCATGCGATAGGGCCACAAGGGACAGCTAACGCAAACACACTTGCGCACCTCGCTTGCGGAACCACCGCAACAATCCAGGCACTTTTCCCTAATCACCTTAAGCAGCGATTGCTGGAAAAAACCCCCGTTATTTAGGGCGGAAATTTCCAAAGTCCGGGGGTCGCGGCCTATGGGACCACTTTGCGAAGTCTCGAAAAAATCTTCGTTATTTACGGGCTTCATCGCGCACCCCCTTCCGCCGCTTCGATCCGGATCGGTGATTCCAGGACATATCGGGCATGCGTGCCGGGGAATGGTCCCTTGTGTGCTTCGTGCACGGTGGCGATGTTCACGCCCATCCTGCGCAGGTTATGGACGTAGGCGGACCACCTGGGGCCGGGATTGTCGATGGGCGTACAGCCCCGTTTCCCGGCCCGGTAAAGCTCCATCAGCGCCCATGCGTTGCGCCCGGTGGCGGTCAGGCGGGTTTCCCCACCCTCCCTGCGGATTGTGAAGTAAACCCGCGTAAAAGGCCCCTTGTTTCCGCAAAGGTGTTCATGTAATTTCAAATTGCTACTTCTATCATTTTGTTTGGAGGCCTTGGTGCTGCAATCGCCAGGGCTTCCTCTCTTTATGGGTTTCATCGGCCCACCTCCCCAACATCGCTCGTGCTCATGCGACGGTGTCTTTCAAGCCACTCGTCCAGGTCTTGGCGACGGTAGACGACCCGCCGGCCAATCTTGACGAATGCCGGGCCCTCGCCGGTCAGCCTTTTCTTGGTCAATGTCGAGACGGCCAGCTTCGTGTATCCAGCCGCCTGTTGGGTGGTTAGAAAAGCTTCATTTTGCATCATTGAATTAGTTCCTTTTAGCAATTTGAACAAATTTGCCATTAGTTCACGAAAAGTTTCCCTTTCGTTCCTATGGCATTATCAGATTAGATCGAGATTCTTGCGCCTGTAAAGAACAAACTTCCGTGACGGGGATAAAAAATCTCTACGCCACAGGCACTTGTCGCTCGTTGAGCGACATCGATTTTCCCTAATCACCTTAAACCAGCTACGTCGCCGTATACGGCGCTGTGGGCCACAACAATCCATGCACTTGTCCCTAACACCTTAAGCAGCGATTGCTCGAAAAAAACCCCGTTATTTACGGGGAAAATTTCCAAAGTCCGAGTGTCGCGGCCTATGGGACCACTTTGCGAAGTCTCGAAAAAAAACCCGTTATTTACGGGGTTCATGGATTATTCGTGGACGCTTGAAACTTCCGGTCTGCGAGCGCCACCACATTCGTTCCCTTGTCAGCACCTTCAACAAGGGCGGTCAGGTGCGCGCCCCATGCATCGAGCGCGGTGCGAGATTTTCGGAAGCTACCCTGGCCGGGCCCTGTCCTTGTCAGCCCGCTTCCACAAACCGGATTGTGGGCCGCATGCCGGTGGCCTTGGCATAGCCTTCCAACGTCTTGCGGCTGGGCCAATGCTTGCCGCTTTCAATGCGGGCGATGGCGCTTTGCGTGGTGCCCATGCGCTTTGCCAGTTCGCCCTGGGTCAAGCCTGCCTTGGCGCGCGCCTCGATAAGTGCGGACGCAATCCCGAATTCTTCCTCCATGGCGTCATAGGCCTCCCGGACGGCGGAATTCTTCCGCAATTCGGTGGCAAGCTTGTCAAAGTTCTTGGCCATCTTTCCAATCCTTCATACGCCTGAGCGCCAACTCGATTTCGCGCAACGGCGTTTTCTGGGTTTTCTTCACAAACGCCCGCACCACAACCAATTGCTTCCTGTCCGCCGCGAAGTATATGGCGCGGGCAATGCCGTCGCGCCCGGTCAGGCGCATTTCCCAAAGCCCCCGTCCCAGCGAACGGACATAGGGCATACCCACCTGCAACGGACCGTATCGGGCCAGCATTTCCCCGATACGCAGAAAGCGCGCCTGCATATCGGGCGGCAAGGTCCTGATTTCCTTCTCTGCCGCCTTGGTGACAACAATATCCCATATAGCACTCTTGCTATATCTTGACAATGCGCTTCCCCCTGCAAATGATGGCCTGTCACGCCCGCCGGTCTGCGAGCGCCACCACATTTGCGCCCCTGTCAGCGCCTTCAACAAGGGCGGTCAGGTGCGCGCCCCATGCATCGAGCGCGGTGCGTTTTTCGTCTGCCCAGTTATACCGCTGATAGACGCCCACAATTCCCGCCCGGCTGCCGGATACATGGTTCAACACCGCTTCCGTCACTTCCAGCCGGGTGCCCAGCCGTTGCAGGCCGGTCGCAACGGTGCGGCGCAAGTCATGGTATCGCCACGGGGGAAGAATCACATCTTCGGCCTTGTGGCCCGCTTCCGCCGCCTTGGCTTGCAGAAGGGCCAGGGCTTGCTTGTCCAGGCGTTTCTTGGCCTTTGAAAAGCCGCTGATCGGCGTCTTGCCGTTGGAGGTGAATACAAGGCCCCGTTTCGATGTCATGGCCCCGAGCGCGTCCAGGATGGCGCGCGCCACATCATTCAGGGGAACGGTGTGCGCTTGCCCGTTCTTGGCCCGGTCGCCCGGTATGGTCCAAACTCCCGCGTCGCAATCAATTTCCGCCCAGTCCATGCCCGCAACTTCCGAACGGCGCTGGCCGGTGGCAATCAGAAGGCGGACAAAAGGGCCGAAAGGATAGTCCAGCGCATCGCATGCCAGCCATACGGCGCGCAACTCTGCATCCGTCAAAACACGGTCCCGCGCCTCCACCTTGGCAGGGGCTTTAATGCCTTCGACGGGCGAAACCTGGATGTCATCCAGACTAACCGCCCACCGGAACAGTTTGCGCAATGTCGCATGCGCGTATTTGCACAAGGCGGGCCGGTCCTTCATGCCCTCGAGCGCCCGCCATATCTCGCCCTTGGTGATTTTGTTTATCGGGCGGTCCTTGAACACCGGCTTGAATTCCCGGTCCAGAATGCGCTGTGCGTCCATCCAGGAGCGCTTTTGATGTGTCTTGGCATAGCGTTCGATGAAGTCATCGGCATACGCCCGAAAGGCAAGCCTCTGATTTTCTTGTTTTTTTTGGTGTGCCAAAAGCATGGGGTCTGTGCCTTTTCGCACACCTTCCAGAATTTCCCGCGCTTGCTTGCGCGCCTTCTCCGGGGTCCAGGGCGATCCATGCTTGCCAATGGTGAAACGCTTGGTTCTGCTGTCCCGCCCACCCATGCGGTACTGAACAATATAAACCTTGGCCCCCGCCGGAGTGACCTTCAACCCGAAACCATGAAGCTCCGTATCCCAGATGAATCGGTCGCGCGGGCCAGGCTTAATCGCGTCCACCTTCCGCTTGGTAATTTTCTCTTTGGGCATGGCCTTTCCTCCGGTGAAACGGTGATTGCTGGGGCGCGCCAGCAATCACCTAGCAATCACCATAACGGAAAACCGGGGAAAGTCCAGAAATTTGCTATATCTCTAACCTATTGTTTTCACAGATTTTTTTATGTCCTCTGGAAATATGAGGAACGCCCGAAAACCCTATACCCTTTAACTCTTAATCAGCGGGTCCCAGGTTCGAATCCTGGTGCGCCCACCAGTTTTTACGGTTTCGAATTTATTGGTATTTACTGTCCCCGACTGACGGTATTTCGGGAAAAATGGGGCTAGCGGTCACACCGCAATCACACGATACGAATTTGGGTCACATAACCTGCATCGGTGGCAGGCCTTGAGGATTGGCTTAGGGAAACGCCTCGTTGCCGGCCCGCGCTTGAGCGGCAAGGCCGTGACGCACATCCGCATGCCCTCGTGTGTCCCATTGTCGCGTCCGCATCCCGAAACTGCTTGAGCGGGAAAAAGCGATCTATCGAACGGTCGTTTTCCGATATTCCGTGAATGTCTTGCCGTGCCAGTTTCGAAAGGTTGTCGCGAATTGTGCCGGATTCGAAAAGCCCAGAAGATAGGAGATTTCGGTGGCGCTCAATTCCTCGTTCATCGCATACGACGCGGCCAGCTCACGCCGGGCTTCATTCAGAATGGCGCGATAGCTGGTGCCCTCCTCCTGCAGCTTTCGCTGCAAGCTGCGCTGGCTCATATTCAGGCTTGAGGCAACCCGTTTCATGGTCAAGGTTTCGTTGGCCAGCCCCTGCACGATTTTGAGACGGACACGGGACGGGAGGTGTGCATGTTCATCCAGGGAGGCCAGATAGTCCCGGCACAGCCGATCCTGAAAACTCGCAAGTTCCGCATTGGCGCTTGGCAGCCGCCGCTCCACCGGTTCTCGATTGAATTGAAGAAAACTGCGCGGGCGCTGACGGAAAATTGGAGCGTCGGTAACCGTTCGCAGGGCTGGCGTGTAATCGTCCTCATCCCAAGACACTTCAATTCGCCGCGGCATAACATCCGTGCCGCCGAGTTCGCGGCATATGCGCAAAAGAAACAAAAGAAAGACAACGGATGTCAGATGCGACCTCACCACGCGCCTGTCGTCGATCTCGAACATAACGTCGAGGTCGGTTTTCTTGATGAGGAAGTTCACAGAAGCGCTCAGAATACCGGCATAACGGGCGAACCTCTGGAACATGTCGTCAATAGACGAACTCGCGTATAGTCCGAACCCCAAGGCATAGAAGGAACTGGCGTTAAGATGCCGCGCGATTTCAACGGCCAGAAGATTCTTGTCGCTTGCCACTGATTCAGCCACGCGCCAGACATGCTGCATTTTTGCTACAGGGTTTCGGACAAGGGCGTTGCCCTGATCATCCGGATTGAGCCCGCATTCCTTGAAAATGGCCTTTCCGTCAAAACCAAGTCGATCGAGGGCAAGGAGAACAGATCGACCCCAGCCACTAATCGATGTGCCGAGAAAGGTCTGTTGTGGCAGTGACCTGTTTCTGGACCGGATAGGCCCTCGGTCTGGATCTTGTTGCATTTGGCACCTGTTTTTGGCGCTTAGTCATAATATTTTGGCGCAAATCCATAAGTATTGCAAAAGCTTCATCGATAACCTGTTCGTGCAATAAGCAATAAAAAGCAGATCAGGAGGATATCGATGTCTGGAAAGCTTTTTGCCACCGCCATTATGGCGCCCGCCTGTATGACCGGAATGCTGTCGATGGCGTCGGCGCAGGCCGTTCTCGATGAAATCGTCGTCACCGCCCGGAAAACCGTTGAAACCCTGGATGATGTCCCGATCTCGGTGTCGGTAACCCAAGGTGACAAGATTGAACGCCTCTCCATCGGGAGGCTGGAGGATCTATCGGAATTTGTTCCGAACCTTCAGATTAACGAGAATGCAACGCAGCAAACGGTGACCATCCGGGGTATCGGCTCTGGCGCCAACCAGGCGTTTGAGCAATCGGTGGGCACTTATGTCGACGGTGTCTATTTCGGACGAGGCCGGTCGGCTCGAAACCCGTTTTTCGATGTGGAGCGCGTGGAGGTCCTGAAAGGCCCCCAGGGCATTCTTTTCGGGAAGAATACGATTGCCGGCGCGATCAATATCACCACAAGAAAGCCGACCAACGAATTTGAAGGCTTTGCCGAGGCCGAATATTTCACGGATGTCGAGCGCTTCAGTGTCTCTGGCGCGGTATCGGCCCCGATTTCCGAAAATATCAGTGCGCGGCTTGCCGCAACATACAGTACACAGGACGGGTACGTCTTCAACAGCTTCACCCAAAACGAAGAGGAAGAGCGAGATGAATTCACCGTCAGGGGCATCGTGGTTTTCGATGTCAATGAAGACCTCGTCATAACGCTCAAGGGCGAGGTGTCCTCCTACAACGTTGATGGTCGCACGGCACAAAATGTCCAGGCGGGCCCGCTCGAAGGCCTATACCTGGCGATCGACCCCACATTCGAGTCCGACCTGGATTTCCGAAAATCCACGGTGGGCGATGATTTCGACAATACGGATTCGGAAAACCTGACCGCGACAGTCGAATACGACATTGATGACGACTGGTCACTCACCTCGATCACCGCCTATGTCGGGTATGATTTCAACAATAATATTGGCGCTGAATTTGCGCCGCTCGACTATGTGGACCAATCGAATTTTCAGGAGCACGAACAGATATCCCAGGAATTACGGGTACATTACCAGTCTACAGGGCCTCTCGAGTTTATTGGCGGACTCTATTTTGGTAGCGAGGACCTGAAGATCGACGAGAGCTTCAATTTCAACCTGGTCAATCTGATTGATCTTGGGGTGGCCATTTTTCCCCTTCAGGCCAGCACCGTCACAAATTTTAATCAGGATACCGACAGCTATGCCGTCTTCGGGGAATTCCGATACGACATAACACAGAAGCTCACGGCCTCGATCGGTATGCGTTACACGGAAGACAAGAAAAGTGTGGACAAACAACTGGTGGTCGCCGAGTTAGGGACACAGATTCCCGCGCCCGGGCAGGAGCCTCTTGCAGCAATCGTAGGCCGCATTCCCCACAGCTATCAGTTGTCTCTTTCACGCCCGCCTTTGGCCTTCAATATTTCATCAATGACGATGCCATGGTCTACGGCACCTATTCAGAGGGCTTCAAGGCCGGTGGTTTCGACGCCCAAAATTCAACCGGCAATCTCGATCTTGCCGCGTTCGAGCCCGAAACGGTTAAAGCCTTCGAAATTGGCGGAAAATTTACCCTGGCCAAGGGAGCCGCCAAGATCAATATCGCCTATTTCAATAACGACTACAGCGACCTGCAGGTTGCGGCCTTCAATGGCCTGACGTTTGCCACAACAAACGCAGCGTCGGCAACTTCTCAAGGCGTGGAGATGGATGCCCAGTGGCGGCCAATTGACACGTTGACCCTCGGCACGTCGCTGGCATGGCTTGATGCGAAGTATGACTCGTTTACGGGTGCCACCTGCACCGCGCCTCAGCAGAACGCCTTTGTCGCCGAGACCGGTTTGCCCGCGGGCCGGTGCACTCAGGACCTGAGCGGGCGTGATCTGCAATTCTCGCCGGACTTTGCGGGAAATGTGAACGCCACTTTCGAGACACCGGTCGGAGACCGCTACACCCTCAGTGTCGAGGCAGACGTGAACTTTACGTCGAGCTACTTCACGGCCCAGGACCTTGATCCGATCTCCAAGCAGAGCGGCTTCGCCAAGCTCAATATGCGGGTCGCGTTCGGCGACATTGATGATCGCTGGAGTGTGGCCGTTGTTGGTCGAAACCTGACGGACAAAAAGACGACCACCTGGGTAAATGACGTACCCGTGTTCCGTGGTGCCTATTTCGGTTTCATCGACCCACCCCGGACCTTCGGCATTCAGCTGCGTACCAATTGGTAAGTCATCGATGAACAGGATGTCACGAGGTGGTTGTGATGAGGTCAAGTTTGAGCATAACGCGGGTTCTGCGCCGATCAATCGAAGTAGCGATTGGCCTTGTCGGATTGATCGGCGTCTCCACCCAGGCGATGGAGAAACCCGTAAACCGCCCCAACATCCTGTTTATCCTGACGGACAATCAACCGGCATCCATAATCGGAACTTACGGCAACCCGGAGGTACGCACGCCAAACATTGACCGGCTGGCACAAGAGGGGGTCCAATTCAACCATTTCTTCGCCGTCAACGGCATGTGTTCCCCCACACGGGCGACCCTGATGACGGGGCTGATGCCATCCCAGCACGGCATTCACAACTGGCTGGATGACCGGCAGATGGCCAATTGGCCCAGGGACTGGTCAGCGATTGCCGAATTCCGCACCCTCCCGGTGACACTCAGGCATCACGGTTACCGGACCGCCATGATTGGCAAATGGCATTTGGGGCAACCATGGGAACCATCCCTTGGCTACGAGTATTGGGTAACGCTTACCATCGGGCACACCGTTGATTTCTGGGATAATGAAGTCGTCGATAATGGAGAGGTCAAAGCGATTAGAGGACGCCATATCGTCGACTACTTCACAGACAAGGCCGTGCAATACATCGAGAATTACGAAGGGTCCAGACCCTTCTATCTTCAGCTCAATTACGATGGCCCCTATCTGAATCCGCCCACCAATGCCGGACCGGCGAAAAATCGCTTCTACAAGGAGTATGTGGGAAAGGAGTTCAAATCTTTTCCCCGTACTGCCTTCAACGAGAATATGGCGCGACAGCTTCTCGAAGACGAAAAACATGACCCGTTCGTCGTTGAGAAAATTTTCGAGGCCCTGATGATGCATAACGATCCGGCCACAATGGCAAACGTTGCCTCGCAAAATACGCTGGTTGACGATGGTATCGGACGCGTGCTCGACGCCTTGAAACGAGCCGGTCTGGACGACAATACGCTGATCATCTTTTCATCCGATCAGGGCAACTTCTATGGCCAGCACGGACTTTGGGAACATACGGTCATGACCACGCCATCAAATCTTTATGAGACCGCCATGAACATTCCGCTGATTTTTCGGCATAAAGGCCATATCAAAGCGTCCAGAAAAACGGACGCGCTGGTCGCCCAGTATGATCTTCCGGCTACAATTCTCGACTACGTGGGTATCAATGATGTGGAATTCCCCAACAGCCCGGGACGCAGTTTCGCAGCACAGCTGGACCCGGAAAAAGCGCCGGAAGGGCGCAAGTCAGTCTTCTTTGAACAGGAAGAAACCCGCGGTGTTCGAACAGACCGCTTCGCCTTCTGGATGCGGATCGAGGGGACCGGCGAGCCTGAGCTTTATGATATGAAGGCCGACCCTGAGCAAACCACCAACCTCTATGGACGTGCCGACTATGCCGCTATCGTCTCTGGATTGAGCCAGCTTCTGACCGATTTTTTCGAACGCTACTCCGACCCCCAATATGATCTCTGGAAAGGCGGAACGGCCAAGGGCTCTGTGGTTCGGCCGGAAATGTTCAAACGGCTTTACGGCGACAAGTGGGAACCCCAAACGAAAATCCTGCCAAAGTTCTCCCCCGGCGAAGAGGGGACCGGTCCGAAAGGTGCCGAAGAAGAGTAATACCGCCTTTGGAAACGCCGGTTTGCGGCAAATGGAGCGCCATGCAGACGAGATTGATAATCACAGGTAGCTTGGTGGCCCTGTCCGCGATGGCATTCTTCCATATCTTGCAGGGTAAAGTCGAACTCGCGCCACCTCAGGCGGCGTGCCTATCCTCGATCGGAGCACAGGTAGACATCAAGGGCGGCACCTACACGATGGGGGCCGCTGGGCGCTATCCCGATGAGGGGCCTTCCGTCGAGGTCAGAGTCGAAGATTTCAGCATCGACGTGCACGAGGTAACCAATGCCCAGTTCCGGAGATTTGTTGAGGACACGGGCTATATGACCGTGGCCGAACGTGAGCCCGATCCCGCTCATTACCCTGGTGTCCCGCCCGAAATGCTTGTACCGGGTTCGGTGGTGTTCGTCCCACCCACTGACGGGTCCCGTGGTTTCAAACCATTGAGCTGGTGGCGGTTCGTGCCCGGCGCAAACTGGCGTCATCCCCGGGGACCTGGCAGCGATATCAAGGGAAAGGACCATCTACCGGTCGTGCATGTTGCGTACGAAGATGCGCTTGCCTACGCAAAATGGGCAGGCAGAGCGCTGCCGACGGAAGCGCAATGGGAATATGCCGCACGGGGTGGATTGAACGGCAAGACTTACAGCTGGGGTGACGAGCGCACGCCAGACGACAAAATGATGGCAAATACCTGGCAGGGCATATTTCCGGTTCACAATAGCGGAGAGGACGGTTTTCGCGGCGTAGCCCCGGTCGGTTGCTTTTCGGCCAACGGGTATGGTCTCTACGATATGATCGGCAATGTGTGGGAGTGGACGGCTAGCCCCTACTATCCGTCTCATGCGCCTTCCGGGAAAGTCCCGGATGAAGGATACGACCCTCGGCAACCCGGGGTACCCGTACGCGTGATCAAGGGCGGCTCGTTCCTTTGCGCCCCGAACTATTGCATGCGCTACCGCCCGGCGGCACGCCATGCCCAGGAAACCGGTCTCGGCACCGATCATATTGGGTTCAGGACGGTATCAGCGGCACATTGAGAAACAGGCCATCTGGAACCCCGGGGTTCAGCGCATGAAGGTTTTTTCGAGAATTTGCCAGCCTCAGTGACCTTACCCCTCAATGGCCTTACCCCTCAGTCGCCGTACCGTTGTGTGCCGAAACCATACGGGTAGACCGATCGGCAGAAACCCGCAAGCGGATCAAGCCGCAAAGCCAGCAAGCGCTATCGAGACCATTTTCGCAGCTTGTTGCAGAGTTTTTCTAACAATTCCGATGCGTTGTCAAAATGGTCGGAAAGGTGACGATTGCGCCTCTATGACGATTCCAGGGTTGTTTCAGAGGCTCACACGCAAGCACACGGCTCCTCCCAGGGTCCGGAAGAGTTCACCCGAACCCGGGCTATTCTGACTCGCACCCTACCGCATAATGCTTTGTTTGGGATGACGACGCACCAGTCGTCATCCCACAATAGTTCAGATCAATATTCGAAGCCGATCCCGAAGGAGACCAGGTTCTCCGAAAAATCGGCACTTGGAAGATTGGACGAGAAATCACGATACCGGTAACCGACACGCCCGAACAGAAGTTCGTTGAATGGCACTTCCCACGAGACATCCACAGTCAAGCGATCGTCGTCGCGAACTTCACCGATCGAGGGCGTAACCGCGCTGTAATCTCGAATCTCATAAGTAACGTCTATTTCGAAGCGGTTTTTCTCACCGCCAAAAGGCAGGCGTGTGTCAATTCCGGCCTTGAAGACGTGAGCTTCGAAATCAAATTCGTCAGCAAACGCGTCCTCGTCCTCATAACGATATCCCAACGATGCGAACGTATCCGTTCCATCTATAAAATAGAAACCGCTGATTTCCCCCATGTGGGTTTCAGCGTCCCGCGCGGTCCGATTCTTGAGGTCTTTATCCTTGTACGTATAGGCTGCCCGGATAAACAGTTTCTTCGTGGGAAAAACAGTGATGAATGGTGAGACACGGTGCATGTCAAGCAGCCCTTCGCCTCCAAGGCGGGCATAAAAGAACTGGTAGGTGAGACCCGCGTTGATGCCCCCGATATCGCGCTCGAAGGTTGCATTAGCGCCGTGAATTTGTTGATCAAAATCCGAAAGGTCAAACTGTTCGCTCATATTGAAATCATAGCCGAAACTGAGGGTATTCTTTTCTCCAATCTCAACCTCGTACTCGGCGCCCAGTTCAAGAATTGCAGCCCAGTCTCCTTCGTTTGTCTCCGCGTCAATCTCGGTAACAGTGATGTTGTCCTCGTGCTCGAGGCCGACATAACCATCAACGGAAAATTCACTTCCTTCCGCTGCTGCCGGACCTGTTGAGGCAAGGGCAAGCGCGATGCTGCATGCGATAGCAAAAATGACAGTAGATTTTATTTCAATATATTTCATATTCTTAGAGTCCCTTTTGAACTATTGACCATAAGGTTGGATGCACCCTGGTGGGGTACATCCAACTCAAATTATGCCCATTCGATCGCAGAAAAACTAATCACTCTCGATTTCCTCCTCAGCTTCCTCACGAGCCTCCCGCTTGGCTTCCTCGCGGGCTTCCTCCTCAGCTTCCTCGCGAGCCTCCCGCTTGGCTTCCTCGCGAGCTTCGGTTCTGGATTCCTCGCGAGCCTCCCGCTTGGCTTCCTCGCGGGCTTCCTCGCGAGCTTCCCGTCTGGTTTCCTCGCGAGCTTCGGTTCTGGATTCCTCACGAGCCTCCCGCTTGGCTTCCTCGCGAGCTTCCCGTCTGGTTTCCTCGCGAGATTCGGTTCTGGATTCCTCACGAGCCTCCCGCTTGGCTTCCTCGCGGGCTTCCTCCTCAGCTTCCTCGCGGGCTTCTTCGGCAGCATCCCTCATTTCGTCTCGAAGGTCATCAGCCGCTTTTCTCGCTTCATCGCGGATTTCGTCCGCTTCGTCACGCGCCGCATCGCGGATTTCATCCGCTTCGTCACGCGCTAGATCGCGCATTTCGTCCAGTTCATCCTTGGTCGCGTCATCGGCGCCATCACGTGCCGCGTCGCGTGCATCGTCAGCAGCATCACGCGCCAGGTCCCTCAACTCGTCTGCAT
>RFJA01000069.1 GCA_003695065.1 Alphaproteobacteria bacterium | reverse complement strand
CATCCCTGACTCCCGGCGTGTTGCGGAAGGTGACCTCCACTCCCCAGAAGCATCCCATGGCGAATGTGGCTTTTTCCATCGGTTTTGGTCCAGCCTGCTGTGTCCGTCGACTCCCAGATTATAGGGCTGCGCCGTCCCCTTCAAGGCTTCTAGCGCTTGCCGGGTGGCTGTGCTAGGTTCGCCGCAAAAATCGGGGTTGGCTCCCAAAAACGGGATTGGTTCGATGGGATCATATGCGCTGCGGCGCCTGATCGGCGTTGTTCCAACGCTTCTTGTTATCATAACCGTTGCCTTTTTCATGATTCGTGTCGCGCCTGGCGGGCCGTTCGATATCGAACGCACCCTGCCACCGGAGATCGAGGCCAACATCAAGGCTGCCTATGATCTCGACAAGCCGCTTGTAGTCCAATACATCAAGTATCTGGGTGGGGTGCTTACCGGCGACTTCGGTCCATCGTACAAATACAAGGATTTCACTGTTGCCGAGCTTATCGGTGCGGGATTTCCGGTAAGCCTGAAGCTCGGGGCGTCGGCCATGCTGATTGCGCTGGTGCTGGGGGTGACGCTGGGCACCGTGGCGGCGCTGCGCCAGAACAGCGCGCTTGACTATGCGGTGATGACGGTCGCCATGACCGGCATTGCGTTGCCCAATTTCGTGATTGCCCCGCTGCTGGCGCTGGTGTTCGGGATTTATCTGTCGCTGCTTCCGGTTGCCGGCTGGTCGGATGGCGGAATGGCCGACATGGTGCTGCCGGTAACCGCAATGGCTCTCCCTTATATCGCCTATATTGCGCGGCTGACGCGGGGCAGCATGATCGAGGTTCTGCGATCCAATTTTATCCGCACGGCGCGGGCCAAGGGACTACCGGAGCATCGGGTGGTCACCAAGCATGCGCTGCGGGCGGCGCTGTTGCCCGTGGTCAGTTTTCTTGGACCGGCGACCGCCGGCATCATCACCGGATCCGTGGTGATCGAGCAGATTTTTCAGGTGCCCGGGATCGGGCGTTATTTCGTCCAGGGTGCGCTCAATCGGGACTACACACTGGTGATGGGGGTGGTGATTTTCTACGCTACCCTGATCATGGTGCTCAACCTGGTGGTTGACCTTCTTTACGCCGTTCTCGATCCGCGGGTGCGTTACAAATGACCAACGGAACGCAGGCCCCGGACATGGCGCCACCGGTCAGGGGACGCAGTCTGTGGCAGGATGCATTGCGCCGGCTGTCGCACAATCGGGCGGCTGTGGCCGCCGTCGTCGTTCTCGCGCTTGTCGTGTTGTTGGCCGTTGTTGGTCCGTGGATCGCGCCTCATGCCTATGACGAGCTTTATTTCGACCATGTGGCCATAGGGCCCGATCTCGATGCCGGGTTTCTGTTCGGCACCGACACGGTGGGGCGCGACCTGTTCGTGCGGACGCTGATGGGCGCGCGTATCTCCATTCTGGTTGCGCTCGCGGCCACCAGCGTCTCGCTGTTGATTGGCATCCTTTATGGTGCAATCGCCGGTTTTGTCGGGGGGCGGGTGGACAATCTGATGATGCGGTTTGTGGACATCATGTACGCGCTGCCGTTCATGTTTTTCGTCATCATTCTGATGGTGGTGTTCGGGCGCAATATCGTGCTGATGTTCCTGGCGCTAGGAGCGGTCGAGTGGCTGACCATGGCGCGGATCGTGCGCGGTCAGACGCTTACCCTCAAGAACCGGGAATTCGTGGAAGCCGCCGTCGCGTCCGGCGTGACACGCCCGCGCATCATCTTGCGCCACATCATCCCCAACCTTCTTGGGCCGGTGGCGGTTTATATCACGCTCACCATTCCCCAGGTGATACTGGTGGAGAGTTTCTTGAGCTTTCTCGGGCTCGGGGTGCAGGAGCCGCTCACCAGCCTCGGGGTGCTGATTTCGGAGGGTGCGGATGAAATGGAAACGGCGCCCTGGATGCTGATCTTTCCGGCCACTGTTCTGGCGACCATGCTGTTCTGTTTCAATTTCATCGGGGACGGCGTGCGCGACGCGCTTGATCCAAAGGACCGTTAGGGTTGGTCATGGCGGTCATTGATATTCGCAATCTTGAAGTTGGCTTTGACACGCCCGAGGGCAAGGTGCAGGCCGTCAACGGAATCAATCTGAGCGTGGACAGGGGCGAATGCATTGGCATCGTCGGTGAGTCCGGTTCGGGCAAGAGCCAGACGTTCATGGCCGCCATGGGGCTGCTTGCCCGGAATGGTACGGCGCGCGGCGAGATTCTGTTTCAGGGCGAGCAGATCCTCGGTCTTGGGTCGCGGGCGCTCAACCGGATCCGCGGCAACGCCATGAGTATGATCTTTCAGGACCCGATGACAGCTCTGACGCCGCACCTCAGGATTGGCGATCAATTGACCGAGGTGCTGACCACCCACAAGGGACTCGGCAAGCGGGCGGCGGCGGCGCGCGCCGTGGCAATGCTCGAACAGGTGAGAATTCCCGAACCGGCGCGGCGGATGCGCCAGTACCCACACGAACTGTCGGGGGGCATGCGTCAACGGGTCATGATCGCCATGGCGCTGCTGTGCGAACCGGAGCTTCTGATCGCCGATGAACCGACCACGGCGCTCGATGTGACGGTGCAGGCGCAGGTGCTGTCGCTGATGCGGGATCTCAAGGACCGCCTGAACACGGCCCTGGTCCTGATTACCCACGACCTGGGTGTGGTTGCGGGTCTCGCCGACCGGGTGATGGTCATGTATGCCGGTCTTGTGGTGGAAGAGGGGCCGGTGGAGACGATTTTCACTGATCCACGTCATCCCTACACCCAAGGGCTGCTCAATTCCATGCCGCGCATCGACCGCGCCGGGGAGGAACGGCTGACCGCCATTCCGGGCCAACCGCCCAACCTGCAAAGACTGCCGTCGGGCTGCGCCTTTCGACCCCGCTGTGCCTATGCATTCGAGCGATGTGAACAAGAGAGGCCGGAGCTTGAGGACATCGCGCCCGGACGGCGCAAAGCCTGTCATCGCGAGCGGCTGGAGGCGGTGTCATGAGCGATGTTCTGCTGGATGTGGCGGATCTCAAGGTCCATTTCCCCATTCCCACCGGTGGCCTGATCGGGGGCAGAACACGGTGGCTCAAGGCAGTGGACGGTGTCAGCTTTTCGGTCAAGCGTGGCGAGACGCTGGGAATCGTTGGCGAGTCAGGGTGCGGAAAGTCCACCCTGGGTCGGGCGATCTTGCGGCTGATTGCCCCCTCCGCGGGCCGGGTTTTGTGGCTCGGGCAGGACCTGTCCGGTCTTAGTCAGGAGGAGATGCGTCGCCATCGCCGTGAGATGCAGATCATTTTTCAGGACCCGCTGGCCAGTCTCGACCCGCGAATGACGGTGGGCGACATTATCGCGGAGCCGTTAACGGCGCTGGAGCCAGACCTGCCGAAGGCGGAGATCAAGGAGCGGGTTCGTTCCATGATGAGCAAGGTCGGGTTGCTGCCCGAAATGATTAACCGCTATCCGCACGAGTTCAGCGGCGGCCAGTACCAGCGTATTGGCGTTGCCCGCGCCATGATCGTGCGTCCGGCGCTGATTGTCTGCGACGAACCGGTCAGTGCCCTGGACGTGTCGATCCAGGCGCAGATCGTCAATCTGTTGATGGATCTGCAGGCAGAATTTGGTCTGACGCTGTTGTTCATCAGTCACGACCTCTCGGTGGTGCGTCACATCAGCCACCGCATTCTGGTGCTGTATCTGGGGCGTGTGATGGAGCTGGCGGATCGCGATTCGCTTTATCGCGAGGCCCGCCATCCCTATACCCGGGCCTTGATCTCAGCCGTGCCGGTTCCTGATCCCCTGATCGAGCGGTCCAAGCGGATCGAGTTTCTGAGCGGGGACCTGCCTTCACCCATTGACCCGCCGTCGGGCTGTGTGTTCAGGACGCGTTGCCCCCACGCCAATGATCTATGTGCTGCAAAGGTACCCGACCTGGAACCGGTGGGTACGGACCACCAGGTCGCTTGCCACCGCTGGCGGGAGATCGGTTAGTCACCCAGCGCCACACCCTCACGCCGGGAGTCCGCGCCTCCGTATATGGTCCGCCCCTTCTCGCCATAGCGGATGGTGAGGCCGTGCAATCCGCTGACGATGCTGCGGGTTCGTACCTGGTGGCCACGTGCTTCCAGATCCGCCCGGATAGACCCGAGCGCGGTCCCGACCTCCAGCGTGGTCGGGCCGTTGCGATTGACGAAATTGGGCAGGTCAATGGCGCTTTGAATGTCGAGATTCCAGTCAAGCACGCCGATCAATGTCTTGGTTACAAAGGCGATAATGCTGTTGCCTCCCGGCGATCCAACGGCCATGACGGGCCGTCCGTCTCCGTCGAAGACAATGGTTGGTGCCATTGAGCTGCGTGGACGTTTGCCAGGCTCCAGACGATTGGCCACGGGGCGCCCCTCGTCGTCAACCGGTGCGAAAGAGAAGTCTGTGAGCTGGTTGTTGAGGATAAAGCCCCCTGCCATCAGTCGGCTGCCGAAAGCGTTTTCCACGCTGCTGGTCATGGACACAACGGCGCCCCATTGGTCGGTGATGACGAAATGGCTGGTCGACGGCAGTTCCGGTGTGATCGCTGTGCCCCTTGCGACGGCCCCGGGTGGTAGGCCGGGATCCGCCTTGCCCATGCTGCGATCCAGGGAAATCATTCGGGCGCGCTCGCGCAAATACCCTTTGTCGATCAGTCCCGCCACCGGTACCGCAACGAAATTGGGGTCCGCCACATAGCGGTCGCGGTCGGCGTAGGCAAGCCGGCTGGCCTCGGATGCCCTGGAGCGCGAGCTCTCGGTCTGGGAGGCTTTCCGCCTGCGTCTTCACCTGCTGCTGTGCGGCAGGTGCCGCAATTTCCGGCGAAGCCTG
>RFJA01000068.1 GCA_003695065.1 Alphaproteobacteria bacterium | reverse complement strand
GGGCAGGAAACAGGATCACGGTGCGCCGTTTGGGGGACAGTCCGACAGGGGCAGCGCCGGCCATTTCAGCCACCTGGTCGGCCCAGGCCCCGGCCGCGTTGACCACAAGATCGGCGGTAAAGGTCGCCCCGTTCCGGGTTGTGGCAATCCACCGTCCAGCGCGGCGTTCCAGCGCCACCACCGGCGCGTCGGTCACCAGCCGCCCGCCCTGCGCCTTAAACCCTTTCAGGAAACTTTGATGAAGCGCGTGGACATCAATATCCCGGCATTCCGGGTCCCACACACCCGCCACCGCGTAGCCGGGCCGGATTGCAGGGACCTTTTCCTCGATGAAAGTCCGGTCGACGCGCGCAACCGACGGCAACACAGCGGATTTCGCCTCGAAAAGTGCCGACAGTGCCGCGTCCTGGTCCTCCCGGGCGATGAACAGGGCGCCCCGATCGCGAACCAGCGGCAGGTCGGCGAATCCCGGGGGTGGTGACAGGAAGAACCCCTTCGAGGCCGTGGTCAATCGGCGTACCGCCTCGTTGCCATAGGTCTCAGCATAGAAGGCCGCCGAACGACCGGTAGTGTGATAAGCCGGGACCGGCTCCTGCTCGACAATGGTAACATGGCCCTGACCCGCCAGACCAAAGCCTGCCGAGACTCCGGCGATGCCGGCCCCGATGATCAAAATATCCGCTTGCGCCATGGTGATGCGCCCGCGCTCCCGATTTAAACCCAACAAACCCCTTGGCGGGACGTCCGACTACATATAGTTAAACCCTGAACGAAAGAGAAGGTTCGGCCACGCCATGACCATCCGTGAAGACGAAATTGCCGAATTTCTTGCCTTTGGCGAGCGCCTCGCCGACGCCGCGGCGGCGGTAACGCTCAAATATTTCCGGGCACCGATCGATGTGGAGCACAAGACCGGAAAAGGCGACTTCGACCCGGTAACCCGCGCTGATCGCGAGGCCGAGACCGTCATTCGGGACCTGATCGCCACGACTTACCCTCATCACGGTATACTGGGAGAAGAACTTGGCCTGGAGGAGCGCGGCGGAGACTGGACCGACCGCGCACACTGGGTGATTGATCCCATTGACGGAACCCGCGCCTTCATTTCCGGCCTGCCGCTCTGGGGAACCCTCATCGCGTTCAATGACGGCGAACGCCCGGCACTCGGCATCGTCGACTTTCCCGCCACCCGGGAACGTTTCGTCGGCGCGCCGGGCCAGGCCCGGCTCGGGACACGCCTCCTGAAGACGCGCGCCTGCCCAGGCCTGGATCAGGCGACGCTGTCGACCACCGACCCGGACTTGTTCGCCACGGACACTGACCGCGCCGCGTTTAAACGTGTGGCCGAACGGGTGCGGCTGACCCGTTATGGCTGTGATTGCTACGCCTATTGCATGGTGGCGGCCGGCTTTATGGATCTGGTGGTCGAATCAGGACTTGCCGCCTATGATGTCCAGGCACTGATTCCGCTTGTAGAAGCCGCCGGCGGCATCATCACAGGATGGGACGGCAGGCCGGCTGATCAGGGAGGCCGGATCATCGCCGCCGGCGACCGCCGCATCCACGAACAGGCGATGTCGCTTCTGAACGGCTAGACCCCGGCCCGGTCCATAAATTCGTCGAACGCCGCCCAGAACTGTTCACGCAGTTCGTCACGTTCCCTGAGAATTTCGTGGCGTGCCCCGGTGATCTCCACAATCCTTGCGTTGGGCAGGCGGCGGCAAAACCGCTTGGCCGCCCGGTTGTCCACCACCCTTTCGCACCCTGCCAGGACGACCATGAGACGGGTGGTAATGGCCTCGGCAAAGCCGGGCGCACGCAGTTTGTCAATGGAGTCGAACGCCGCCCCGAGCCAACCATAGGTGACACCACCCAGCGCCAGCTCGGGATTGGCGCGATACGCTGCAATCTCGTCTTCGAAGCGCTCTGGATCCGACGTGAGAAGAGACGCCTGTCGACGCCGCGCCTCCTCGGAATACTGCCCCTGAAAAAGCGCATAGGCCCTATCGAACCGGAACCAACGGGCCACCGCGACCAGGCCCCGCGCCATCGCTTCGGGAAAGCCATGAAGATCTATGCCGATCATGGGCGCCAGCAGCACCGCACGCTCAACCATTCCGGGCTCGTCATGGAGATAGCGCAACGCGCAATGCCCTCCGAACGAATGGGCCATCAGGAAATAGGGGCCCGGTAACGCGTCCTGCACCATGGTCATCAGCGCCCGGACGTCATCAACGTTGGCATCGAAACTTGCGGCATGGCCCTTGTGGCGATCCGCCAGCGGGCGGCTCGACAAGCCCTGGCCGCGCCAGTCCATGGTGGCAACACCAAATCCGCGATCGAGCAGATCGGCAACCGTCTCGAAGTATTTTTCGATGAACTCCCGCCAGCCATGCAGAATCACGACCGTGCCGCGCCGATCATCTCCCCGGGCATCCCAAAGGGCCACACGCACCCGAACACCGTCCGGCCGCTCCATCCAGTCAAAGCGCGCCCCGGCCGGCGGTGTGCGACGACGACGAACCGCCCCATCATCCTCGACGCGCATGGGGTCCGCCTGCGGCATTCCAACCTGCGACTTTTCGCTCATCGACCAGCAATCCGCTATATTGTTATGACCATGGGTATTTCCGGAATCCGCAGCGATGTTGTACCCCGCTGCGATAATGTGCTATGTCCACCACGCCTTCCGAAATTTTTTCAAAATTTTTTGTCAGATCCCTCTTGATTATGTTTAGAATAATTCTAAGTTACAAGACATCGATCTGAAATTCTGTGATTTGTCTGTAACCAAGAGGAGTAATCTGTCATGTCATTACTGATCGGAAAACAGGCCCCTGATTTTACCGCCGCCGCTGTCATGCCCGATGACAGCATCACCGAGTCCTTCACCCTGTCCGAATACATCAAGGGCAGCTACGGGCTTGTCTTCTTCTACCCGCTCGATTTTACCTTTGTCTGTCCGTCGGAGATCCTCGCCCATAACAACCGGATGGGCAAGTTCGAAGAATTGAATACCAAGGTCGTGGCGGTCAGCGTCGACAGCCAGCACACGCATTATGCATGGCGCCAGACTCCGGTTGAGAAAGGCGGCCTGGGTCCTGTCCGGTTCCCGCTGGTGGCCGATCTGACCAAGCAGATCGCCCGGGACTATGGTGTTCTGATCAACGAAGCGGTGGCGCTGCGGGGCACCTTCCTGATCGACAAGGAAGGCGTGGTGCGCCATTGCGTGATCAACGACCTGCCGCTCGGGCGCAATGTGGATGAGGCCATCCGCATGGTCGAAGCGCTGCAATTCCACGAAGAGCATGGTGAAGTCTGCCCGGCCGGCTGGCAGAAAGGCCAGGAAGGCATGAAGCCGGACGCCAAAGGCGTGGCTGACTACCTCGCCAAGCATGCGGAAGCGCTCTGATTTTATGTTATAAGTCGATCCGGCCCCGCCGTTCGTCGGGCGGCGGGGTCCTTTCGGGGAGATCGCCATGACCACCAAGCACAGCAAGGTTTTGATCATCGGCTCCGGACCAGCCGGCTATACCGCGGCCATTTATGCGGCGCGCGCCAACCTCAAGCCGTTGGTTGTTCAGGGACTGGAGCCCGGTGGACAACTGACCATCACCACCGATGTGGAAAACTATCCCGGATTCGCCGACCCCATCCAGGGCCCGTGGCTGATGGAACAGATGGGGGCCCAGGCCGCCAATGTGGGCGCGGAGCTGATCAACGACATGATTACGGAAGTGGATTTCTCGCGCCGCCCGTTCAGCGCCAAGGGGGACAGCGGCACCCTGTACACCGGTGACACGGTGGTCATTGCCACCGGCGCCCAGGCCCGCTGGCTGGGCCTTGAAAGCGAGGCCAGGTTCCAGGGATTCGGCGTGTCCGCCTGCGCCACCTGCGACGGCTTCTTCTATCGTGACAAACCGGTGGCGGTCATCGGCGGCGGCAACACCGCTGTGGAGGAAGCGATCTTCCTCACCAATTTCGCCAGCAAGGTAACGCTGATCCATCGGCGTGATGAGTTAAGGGCCGAAAAAATCATGCAGGACCGGCTGTTCAAGAACCCCAAAATCGAAGTGCTTTGGGATTCGGTCCTCGAAGAGGTGCTTGGCACTGAGGATCCCCGGGGTGTCACCGGAATTCGCGTGAAAAACGTCAAATCCGGCGAAACCCGGGAGATCGCGGTCGACGGGGTGTTCATTGCAATCGGCCATGATCCGGCCACCGGCATCTTCCGGGGTCATCTGGATATGGATGACGAGGGCTATATCATTACCGCGCCCGACAGCACGGCGACCAATATTCCGGGCGTTTATGCGGCCGGCGACGTCAAGGACAAGGTCTACCGCCAGGCGGTCACCGCGGCCGGCATGGGGTGCATGGCAGCCCTTGAGGCCGAGCGCTTCCTGGCCGAGCACGAGGACGCCGAGGCCCAAGCGGCCGAATAGTCGGCCCGACGACGGCAGAAAGGACCAGGCGTGGATTGGGACAAGCTCAGAATCTTTCACATGGTCGCCGAATCCGGCAGCTTCACCAAGGCTGGTGAACGCCTCAATCTGAGCCAGTCGGCGGTAAGCCGCCAGATTCGGGGTCTTGAGGAAGAACTGAAAGTAGCGCTGTTTCACCGCCACGCCCGGGGCCTCACCCTGACCCAGGAGGGCGAGCTGCTGTTCCAGACCGCGGAGGACGTCGTCAACCGGATCCGCCGCACCGAGCAACAGCTGCTCGAAGGCCACGAAACCCCCCAGGGCGAACTGAGGATCGCAACCACGCTGAGCTTCGGTTCCACCTGGATGACCCATCACATACGGGAGTTTCTGGAACTCTACCCCGATATCGACGTTCAGCTTCTGCTTTCCGACTCCGACCTCGACCTCGCCCAGCGGGAAGCCGACGTGGCGATTCTGTTTCACCCGCCCGAACAGGCCGACCTGATCCAGCGACCGTTGATGTCGGTGCGCCAATATATCTATGGCTCGACCGACTACCTGGCGCGGCGCGGAGAACCGAGAAGCGTGGACGACCTGGATCACCACAACCTGATCATCTACGGCACCACCGCCACCGCCCCCCTGCGGAATATCGACTGGATCGTCCAGATCGGCCGTACCGGCCCGCCACGGCGCGCGGCCCTAAAAATCAACAACATTTATGGCGCCTTGCAGGCGGTCAAGGCGGGTATCGGTCTTGCGGCACTTCCGGAATATCTGGTGCGTGGCTCCGCCAATCTGGTGCGGGTTCTGGACGATGTGGCAAGCCCGGCGTTCAAGGCTTATTTCGTCTATCACGAAGAGCAACGGCACGCGAAACGGATCCATGTTTTTCGGGACTATCTGATCAAGCAAATCAGCGAATCCCGGTTCTGACCGTCCGACGCGGACCAAGCCATGCGTCCAGCGCATGCCTGGAATGAGAAAATGGGGGTGGAAATCACCCCGCCTTGCCCTTAAGTTGTTACTCAGATGTTGCGACGCAGCATCGACGATCGAAATGACCTCCCAAGTGTTTCGATCCCGTTTACGGCCTCGTCCTCCTCCCCATTTTTCGGGGTCGTAAACATTCATTGTCTCTCTCAGACATGAAGCCTCCCTAATTTCAAACTTCCGGGCCTACGGGCCCGGATTTTTTTTACGCGCCGTCCCTCCAGCGACGGATTGTGCATCGCACAACAAGACGCCACCACTCCGAAGCCCCCCACTCGCCGCATGGCTCGCGACCATCGCCTACCATCCCTTCTCGTCACATCACCGCAGTCCAGGCGTCTGCACTAAAAAGCTGCAGGAGCCACATATGGAAGAGAATCCGTCCCGATCATTGGTAGACGCCGTCAAAGCGCTCGACGCGGAAACGGTGGAGGCGAGTCTCGGGGAGACCCCTCTTCCTCCGGTTCTTGTGGCAGATGGCGAAGACAACCCGATTCGCACCGCCCATCAACGGATGATGGCGCCATCCTCTCAAACGGCACTGGAACAGGCGCGGCGCATTCTGATCAGGCTGATCCAGGCACTGGCAAAAAGGGGGGACGGTCTCGCGCTGCCGCAAGGATTGAGACTGACCCTGCGCAGCATCTTTCTCTCGGCCGTCCAGCTCGATGATCAGCCGCTGGCCGCAGCGCTGCTCGACGCCGGCCTCGATCCAAACGATACAAGCCTTTCGCCCGACGACCCCCCGCTCCTGCAATACGCGATCAACCGGAAACGATCCGCGATTGTCCGCCTTCTCCTGAATCATGGCGCCGATCCCAATCTACTGCCTCGGGAAGAGGAATGTGTTTTCCGCCATCTGACCCAATCGGGACAGTTGGAATACGCCTGGATTATTCTGATCCACGGCGCCTTGGGCAAAGCACCGGAACGCCTGGTCAATGCGTTCAAAATCGGCGCGCCGGATGGCAGCATGGAAAAGGCTGTGGCGGACGCCGGCCTGTCGCGCCAGGAGCTGCGCAGATTTTTCAGAGCGATGCTTGGAGCAGATGTGGTACGCGCTGCTGTTGCCGCTGTTTTGGGCCATTGCGCGGGCGCCTCAATAGCCCCCGACTCCGAGCAGGGTTCGGAACTGCTTGCCGAACTCTTTGACGGCGATCCGCCACACCGCAGCCTGATAGGGCTCGGCACGGTGTTGTATGGTCTGGCCGGACAAGGGTTCACGATTTCCCACCTTCCCCCGGTCGAGCAAAACCAGCGGCTGTGCACCTGCATTCAGAATGGCGATGAGGACGGCGCTATCGCGCTGCTTGCCGAAACGCGTTGGGCCCCACTGATCTGGACGGATGATGACGCGGAGGCGGGCTACGTCTGCCAGGTTCTGGACCTCGCTGAAGAACAGGGCATGTACGGTCTCATCGAGGTTCTTATCGACGACGGTATACTGCCGTTCCTGCTGCAGGCCCGGAAGGTTGAACATCTTCTGCGGGGGGACGATGAAAAGCTTGTCGCCATCTATGCGCGAAACATTTGTCGCTCTCAATACTACGCTACTATCTTTCTCAATGCCGCCGTGGAACACAATCAGGCCCTGTTCCTGGCCATATTGATTGACTGCGGGTGTGACCCCGGTGTGGGCCTGCCGGGCGAGGATGATCTTGTTGATCACTACCAATCCACACTGTTGTACAAAGCCTGCTGCTCCCCCGTCGCGGAGCATGCTTTGGAGAAACCGCGATTCGATTGCGCCCGCGTGCTTCTCCTCTGCCTCGCCAGTCGCTATCCCCTGTTACCGCAGCTTTGTGACCTGATCATCCTGGAACAGGCCGAAGAGGGTGACCCCGAGGTCATTGCCTTTCTGTGCAGCACCGGGTGCCTGCCCATGGCCGCGATCGCGGCCTTCTCGGACGCAGCCTTGATGGTCGAGGAAGACGGCGGACGGGAACGGGCGAAGCGTCTTGGTCAATCGGTTGCTGCTGCCTGTAATGGCCTCATCACATTTATCGAGACGGTCGCAAGCTGGAATAGCCGCACGCTTCTGGTTGATGTGGTGGAATGTTTCATTCCCGGCGTTTCCGAGTACAGGTTTGCGTCGATCAAGGCGCTCCGCGACGCGGTCGCCAAAGACGTCGAATTGGAGGAACGGATTGTTCTCCTCTTCCTCGATCTCTTGATCGACGCCAGCCGATGCCAGGCCCCCGAGGCACGAGAGGGGGCCGAGGCCACTGGTCAACTGCTTGGCTTGCTCGAATCCGTTCTGATCGAGATCGGTAAACCACGCTCGCTTCAGGACCTGGCAGGCGACGCCGTGGCGCCTCAGTTCGCGACAGAAGCGATGCAGGACGCCATAAGTTTTCTGCGCCGGATCCGTCCCGAATTCATCTGGCGGGAGCTCTGGAATAACACGCAGGGCTTCGGCCTGCATCTCATGCAGCTCGCAATCATTGATCAGTTTCAAAACGCCCCCGAATTTCACGATCTGATCTTCTGCGACGACCCGTTTTTTCTGGAGACGGAGGACAGCGCGTCCACCGAGATCAGCCACGACGACAGCAGTCAGGACTGACCATCCTCCAATCACCCCCAATAATGGAAGAAGACAATGGAAGAACCCGACATTTTCACCGCCATCGACCGCGGCGACGCCAATCTGGTGGCTGAATTACTCACCAATCCGGAAACCCGGGAAAGGGCGCTGACGGGGCGCGACGACAAGAAACGCACCGCGCTTCACTATATTGTCCGCGCTATCATCGAAGCCCATGACCATCAGATGCCCGCTCTAGCCACCATCTTTAATTCTGTGGCAAACGCTTTCGTGGAGGCGGGAAATGTCAATGCCCGCGATTATTTGGGCTCAACTGCACTGGATCTAGCGCTCATCGCGTCGCGACCCATCCTCGCCATGCGACTGCTCGCGCTGGGCGTCGAATGGGATAAGAATCTTCTCGCAAAACTAACCCCGCAGCGGAAAGAAGGCGAGACACCCTACTGGCAGGTTTTCCTGGACGTTCTGCGCGCCGAACCTGAATCAGCGAGGCTTATTGCTCACATGGTGGTTGGCAACCGTGACCGGGTTCTCCAGATCGCCAACGACCACCCCGAGTACTACAACCGCATTCCAACCCTCGTGTGGTTCCTGTTCATTGACATGGCCCTTTTGAACGGACAGGACGAAACGGTGGCCGCCATGCTGCCCATGATTACCCATGTGCGGATGGCAGAAATTTTTTTCCGCGCCCAGCGGCACGGTGCCCGCGCCACCATGAAAGCAGCCCTGCAATGGTGCTCGTTAGCCACTGGCCTTGACGACCCCTGCTCCCTCGTCCTTGAGCATTGCATATGGGCCATTTACAACGACGCCATACCTTCGGCCTGGGAAATGATCGACCTCTGCATACGCTACGAGAACGAACAGAATCCGGAACCGGACGAACGATTCTTCGAAGATTTCGAGACCACGATCACGGTTCTGCCCGATGGGTTGCCACCCGACTGTCCTCTGGAGCAGGAATCCCGCGCGGACATGTCGCCTCTCGAAAGCGAATCCGTCGAAAACATATTCGCAAGACTGGCACCCCTCGCTCTCAACGCACGCTGCCCGAGACTTTTGGAACGCGCGGCGCAATTCCTGGACGACGAAGATATCATCCAGATTTTTGACGACGCATATATCGGAGCCGTAGACGCCCGCTCGACGGTCAGGATTTACGACCTTGGGCGCGTCGATCTTCCAATCACCGACTGTCGCACGCGGGCCTTGGTCAGGGCGATTGCCCACGGCGCCGATGATCTTGTTCCGGAACTCCTGTTTTCGGACGCGCATCCGCTTTGCGTGACAGCCGACAGAGGCTGGATTCCTTTGCATGCGCTCTGGCCTCCTTCACCCTTGTTTACCCCGTTTTTCTGCATGCTGAACGCGAGCGACAATGGACAATGGCCCGAACGGGAGCGTGATGTCGCACTTTGTCTTCTTGCGCACACCCCCTACATCGAATGGTGGGACGTCGAATCACCCAACATTCACCAGAGCTTCCTGTGCCTGGCCTTGGAAGCCGGTCACGCAACGTTCATCGAGCGTGCCGTGTCATTGGGCACAAACCCGACCGCGTTGCTCCTGCGGTTACGTGATCTGGCGCCAACAACCGACACCTTGCCGCTGTTGGAAGTCACCTTGCGCGCCCTGGACACCGCGCTTTCCACCATCCTCATGGTCACCCCGTCCACCGGAATTTATGAGATTGCCAGGGACGGATACCGGGCCGGCCCGGACGGCAAGGCTCTCCTTGTCCTGCTAGGCCATATCATTGAAAGCCGCCTTCCTGAAAATATTCGAGACCTGGGCGGGGTCTGCCTGGCAAAGCTGACAACAATCTTCCACGGTGGCGCCAGCCTTCAAGACCGATGTCTGACCGTAATTCAGGACCACGACTTGACCCAGGAACTGGAAGAGTCGATTCTGGAAGGGCATTATCAGGTGAACTCCGCCGAACACGTTCTCGCATGTGCCGGACCCAATCGCCCGTCGCTCATCCAGCTCCTCGCCTGGTTTGAAATCGACCGGATCGATCCGGACCGCGTGGGTCTGTTTGTCAGGCTGAGACTGGCGGAGATCCTGAATTCCTATTCCCTGTCTCTACGGTGACCACGTACGGCAATCAAAAGGCCCGCCCCGTTATGGCGGCGGGCCTTTTATGCCAACTCACCGACGGCGCTGTCAGTCCAGAAGACTGCGCAGCATCCAGGCGGTCTTTTCATGTACTTCAAGCCGGGTGGTTACCAGATCGGCGGTCACCCCGTCGTTGGCGGCCTCCGCCTCGGGAATGATGGAACGGCCGGTCCTGACCACTGCCTCATGTGCTTTGACCAGATCGCGCACCATGTCCATGGCTTCGGGCACCTCTTCGGCTTCCTCGATGGACGTGAGCCTGGCAAACGCCTTGTAGCTGCCGGGTGCCGGAAAGCCCAGCGCACGAATCCGCTCGGCAATCTCGTCAACCGCCGTGGCAAGTTCGGTGTAATGCTGCTCGAACATGGCGTGCAGCGTGGTGAAATGGGGGCCTGTTACATTCCAGTGATAATTGTGGGTCTTGAGATAAAGCGTGTAGCTGTCTGCCAACAGACGGCCCAACCCTTCTGCGATCTTTTTACGTGCAGCTTCGTCAATTCCAATATCTATTTTCATATTATCTCCTTTTTATAGATTGTTACATCATATATTATAATTATTCTAATTATTGATCCGCACTCTGTCAACAGCCCCCTCCATCACAATCGAACGCCGTCCACGTCATTCCTGATATCAAGCGAGGACGAAGACCAATGGAAGAAGCCAATCTCATCTTCGATATCATCAGGAATTACCATCTGGAACGGCTTGAGAGTCATTTACGAAGGAATGGCCCCGCGGCATTGCTGGCCCGCGACGAGGAGCGCAGGCGCCCGATTGAGGTTGCGATGCGCCACCTGATCGGGACCCGGAACGCACAACGACGCATGCGCCTCGTGGCAATCATTCGCCTGCTTTTCGATACGGCGCGTGACAATGGTCTTGAAGCGGCGGCAACCCGGTGCCACGACGAATCCAGTGCCATTGACGCGGTTTTCCAACTGGCGCGCGTGGAAGATACTCTCGTCCTGCTCGCCATATTTCTGGGGCTGGACGAGGATCAGACGGAGCTCCTTTTGCAATTTCCCGATAATCCGACAGAGAGCGTTGCCAAGGAGATCCGGGATCTCCTGGCGCCAAAGCATTACGCAAGGCTGTTCATTTATCTTCTCAGGCGGACCAGGCGCAAGGCTGTCGAAACACTGTTTCCTCTCATCGACCTGGCGGAACTGGCCGCACTTGATCTGTCCGACGACGATAAGGAAAAATGCATCGGATTTGCCGTCAGCATGGACAACCCAACCCTGATCGAGTTGATCGGCGCGCATCTCCCGACTTTTCCAGGCGGCAAAGATCTGCTCGTGAGCGCCCTGAAGAACAACCATGAAGACGTTGCCATCGCCCTGGTGCGCATAGGAATATCGCCTTCACCGTTCAGGCAATTGCGGGGATTTATGCCGGTGCGGGAGGAACGGGTTGATCCCGTCCAGATCGCCCTCACCCGAAAACTCTATGGTTTCATTGCAGAATGCATCCGTCTTGGTTTGATCAAGAACCGCCAGCTTATCGATTGCTGCACAAGGAATCTTGCCGTCTTCGAAATAATACGTGATGAGCCCGATCTCTTGCCCACCCTTCAGCTTGACTGGCGTTCCACACTTGCATTTCTGCCGTTCGCCAGCGAACACAGGCCTGTCGTCGTGCTGCTGTGGCCGGCGATAACGCGCGCCCTGTCCCGTGCGGACGAGGACGCTCTTTTCTGCAACTACCTCATCGGTGAAATGTCAAGCCATCAGGACCCCGCCCGCCTGCTTCTGACTGCCAGCACATGCCTCGAAATGAGGCCACAGAACTATCATACCCTGGTCAAGCAGGTCATTTTGTACAGTTACAGCCACTGCAATCCTGAATGTCTTCGGGCACTTTGCGCCATTGGGACCAGCCCTCAATTTGCATTGAACTGGTGCCTGGAGCAATCAACCGCCATAGATCCTGACACGGGAAAAGCGCAATTTGGCGAACCGTTCGTCACCCTGTGCAGGGCCGCTTTTCAGGGCACCATTCAATTCCTCGCGGATGTGAGGACTCTGGCGCCGGTGCCCCTGATCCAGGGTCTTTGTCTGGACGCTCTTGGGGACCTGCCGTCACTCATCGGCGATCTTGAAACTGTCGTTCAGTTGACCGATCTTCCCGATCCCCTTCGGCAACAGGTTCAGGTCATCTACGACGAGATCATCGCATTTTGGACGGAGGACAGGTCGGATACCGTGCCGCGCCTGCAGGATCTGTCGATCGTCGAACTTTTCGCAGCTCTTGGCCTGAACACCTGCACGTACGAGACACTGAACAAACTCCTTGGCGAAACACCCCTTTCAAGTTTGCCCGGGCGTCTGCTGCAACTGATCGTCGTCATGGCCATGGAATACAAACAGCGCGGCGAATGGCCAAACCCGCTGGCCGCCTTTGCCCTTGCCGCACTTCTGGACCGTGGCGACGAATTCGCCTGGTTTACCGAGATCTACGAAGGAACGGCCGAAATCGAACGGGAAAACCCGGAGGACTAGCGTGCCGACCCTGGCAGCGCACTACTGAAGCGCTGCGCAGGCTTCCTGGATGCGGCGACAGGCTTCGGTGAGAACCTTTTCCGAAGTCGCGTAGGAAATACGGAAATGCGGGCTGAGGCCGAAAGCCTCGCCATGCACCACCGCCACACCCTTGTCTTCGAGAAGATAATTCACGAAGTCGAGGTCGGAGGTGATTTCCTTGCCAGCCGGAGTCTTGCGGCCAAGCACCCCGGCGCACGACGGATAGACATAAAACGCGCCTTCCGGCACGGGACAGCTCAGTCCTACGGCGTCGTTGATCATGCCGACCACCAGATCCCGGCGCTTCTGGAACGCCGCCGCGCGCTCCTTCAGGAAGTCCTGCGGGCCGGTCAAGGCCTCGATCGACGCGGCCTGGCTGATCGAACACGGGTTCGAGGTGGACTGGGACTGGATCTTGGCCATTGCCTTGATGAGCTCTTTCGGACCGCCGGCAAAGCCGATCCGCCACCCGGTCATGGCATAGGCCTTGGCCACGCCGTTCATGGTCAGCGTACGGTCATAAAGGCCTGGCTCAACCTGGGCCGGGGTAAAAAACCGGAAATCGTCGTAGACGATGTGCTCGTAGATATCGTCGGCAAAAACCCAGACATGGGGGTGGCGCATCAACACATCGGTCAGCGCCTTCAATTCGTCCCGACTGTAGCCGGCTCCAGACGGGTTGGACGGCGAATTGAGGATCACCCACTTGGTCCTGTCGGTGATTGCCGCCTCAAGGTCCTGGGGCTGCATCTTGAAGCCCGTCTCCACCGAGGTCTTGACGATCCTGGGCGTGGCGCCGGCCAGTAGAACGATATCGGGGTAGGAGACCCAGTAGGGTGCGGGAATGATCACCTCGTCGCCCGGATTGAGGGTCGCCATCATGGCATTGTAAATGGTGTGCTTGCCACCCGAATTGACCGAAATCTGGTCACGGGTATATTCCAGCCCGTTGTCGCGGCGAAACTTCTCGATCACCGCATCTTTCATG
>RFJA01000067.1 GCA_003695065.1 Alphaproteobacteria bacterium | reverse complement strand
GGACGAAACTGGGGCCGGGCGTTTGGCCCGAACGATGGTGCCTTCCGGGCAGACAATTTTTATCGGCCGGAAGCAGCCTTCGGTTGCCACGACACCGGGGTTGGTAATACTCATGAACACTTGGCGTACCGCCGAAATCAGACCGCAATAGGTGTTGTTGACTGGTCCCGGTGCTTGCGGGTCGGAGCCGGTGTAGTCGGTAATGAATTTGTCTTCGGTGATCGTGACCTTGACCTTGACTCGGAATGGCCCATTGCCAAGCCCGTCCTCGTCAATCCAGTCCTCGGCCTCGAACGTGCCTTTTGGCAGTTCGGCGAATTTGGCTGCAATCATTGCCGCACCGTGGTCCAGCAGGCTGTCGATGGCTACAGACAGGGTATCGGCGCCGTATTTTTCGATTAGGGTAAGGAACCGCCTGGCCCCCACTTTGAGTGAAGCGGTGCCGGCCCAGATATCGCCAATGGTCATTTCTGGCAGACGGACATTCGCCTCGATTACATCAAACAGGGCTTCGTTGGGCTTGCCCTGATCGAACAGCTTGATCGCCGGAAACTGCAAACCTTCCTGAAATACCTCACTCGAGTCGGGACTGAAACTGCCAGCATCCTTGCCGCCGATTTCCGTCCAATGGGCCTTGTTGGCAGTCCAGGCGACGATATCGCCTTTGTGGAAGACAGGCATCACCAGAGTCACGTCGGATAGATGGGTGCCGCCACCGCCATAAGGATCGTTGGTGACGAAGATATCGCCCGGATGGATGTTTCCCGTGGGGGCGTATTTGTCGATCATGGACCGCACCGCAGCGTCCAGGGTGCCAATGAACCCGGGTATCCCGTTGCCTTGGGATATCAGACGGCCTCGTCCGTCAGTAATGCCCACCCCATAGTCGAGTGATTCATAGATGATCGGGCTCATGCTGGTCCGCTTCTGGGTCAGGAACATCTCGTCGCCTATGGCACTGAGCGCGTTCTTGATGATCTCCAGCGTAAAGACATCTACAGAGGGTTTTGCGGTCATGGTGTCAGCTCATGTGAATGTGAATGCTGCCGAAGCGGTCGATTTCAACCCGGTCACCGGCATGAACAACGGTGACGGTGCTGGCCTCCTCGATAATGGCGGGACCGGTAAAGGTCATTCCTGGTGCCATTAAGGCGCGGTCGTATATGTCCGCTTCGTGAACGTCGTCGGCGGTGAAAGCCACCCGGCGCTTCGCCACTTTCGCGTGGGCGGCGGAATCGGACGGCGCGGGGGGCAGCGCTTTGATGTCTGGTTTGTCCACAATTCCGTAGGCGACTACGTGGAAGTTTACGATCTCAACCGGACTGTCGAGGCAAAAGGTGTATTCTGCTTCATGGGCGTCGTGGAAACGGTCTCTAACGATGGTAGAGGTTTCGGTGGTCGGATCCGCCGCAATCTTGACCGTGTGTTCCTGCCCCCGATAACGGGCGTCGATCTGGCGCCGCAGTATGACCTGCTCGGCGCTAAACCCGTCTTTGGCAAAGGCTGACAGCGCTTCCTGTTCCAGCGTTGCAAAGATCTTGCCGACGTCTTCCCAGTAGGTGGCTTCCAGCGGTGTGATCCAGGTTTGGATGAAGTCGCGGCGCAGGTCGATCATTAGCATGCCCCAGGCCGAAAATACGGCAGCGTGGGGGGGAACGATGACTTTCGGGATACTCAGTTCGCGCGCCAGCATGCAGGCATGCATGGCGCCGCCACCACCGAACGCCATCAATGAGAAGTCGCGGGGGTCAAATCCGCGATTGACAGAGATCAGTTTAAGCGCGTTGACCATGTTTGCATTGGCGATCTGAATGACTCCGTGGGCGACTGCTTGGGCCGATGTCCCGAGTGCATTGCCAAGCTTCGCGAAGGCGCTTTCGACCGCGGGCATTTCCGGGGATAACTTACCGTTCACAAATCGATCTGGATTGATCCGGCCGGTTAGAAGGTTGGCGTCGGTAGTCGTTGGCCTGGTGCCGCCACGGCCATAGGCCACGGGGCCGGGGTCCGAGCCGGCGCTTTCCGGCCCGACGTGAAGACTGCCCGCGGCGTCGAGCCAGGCGATACTCCCGCCGCCATTGCCGATCTCTACAATGTCAATGACCGGAGTTTTCAGGGGATAGCCCGCCGAAGTTGGAGTCTTTTCCAGGACATAGTCGGTTGTTATCCGGGTTTCACCGTTGTGAATCAGCGAACATTTAGCCGTCGTTCCTCCAATGTCCAGCAACAGAAGGTTCGACTCGCCGATCAGGCGTCCGAGCACGACCCCGCCCAGCATGCCGCCAACGGGGCCTGATTCCACCAGTGATATCGGATTGGCCTTGGCGGAGGCGGCTGTTGCAATGCCACCGTTGGATTGCATAATGAACGGGCTGGTGGCGATACCTTGCGCGTTCAAGCCATTTTCGAGCCGATCGAGATAGCGTTCGACGATTGGTAGAACATAAGCGGAAAGAGCTGTTGTATTGGTTCGTTCATATTCTCGCCATTCCCGCGTTATTTCGTGCGAGGCGATAACTGCCACCTCGGGCCATTGTTTGCGGATATGCTCAAGCGCCTTCATTTCGTGCACGGGATTCGCATAAGCGTGCAGAAAACAGACCGCAATGGCTTCGATCCCAAGGCGTCGAAAATCGTCGAGAATGGGGTCGATCTCGTCCACCGCAATTGGGGTCAGGACCTCACCCTTGTAGGTGACGCGCTCGGTCACCTCGCGGCGCAGTTGTCGGCGGATAAAGGGCTTCGGCTTGCGGTAATAGATATTGAACAGGTCGGGCGTGTTGCCACGGGCAATTTCGAGCACGTCGCGAAACCCGCGTGTGGTGATCAAGCCGGTTTTCACCCCTTTACGCTCTGTCAGGGTGTTTATGACCACCGTTGATCCATGACAGAAGAAGTCTACCGAGGATCCATTGATCCCTGACTGTTTCAACGCATTTATGATGCCTTGCTCGAACTGGGGCGGGGTAGTGTCCGTTTTCAGGGTGTGGATCTCGCCTCTGGAGACGTAAACGAGGTCAGTAAACGTCCCTCCTACATCTGTCGCAACCCTCATGCGTTTGCCTCTCTGCGGTTCCATCCGTTTTGCGGCTTGCAGCCGATCGCGCACACAAACAAGCCGCTGCAGCGGTGATGCTCAGCGCGATTGCTGGAAAGCGTAGCAAAGGGTTATCGGTAAGAGGTGCCGAATGACGTGGCCCGTTGAGTATAAAGTTTTGCGTTTCTGCCGGTGTCCAGCGCATAATTTTTCCCGCACTCGGGTAGCGGGAAGAGGTGCCTTTTCGATCCGCTATACTGGCCAGGTGGGCGCGATCGTAGGTTAGGGATTTATTTTGGGGGAGGGTAAATGCGAAGGGCCGTCAAACTTGATCGTATCAACCGGAAAATACTGACAATTCTGCAGGAGAATGCGCGAATCAGCAATATCGAGTTGGCCGACCGCGTAGCTTTATCGCCAAGCGCCTGTCTGCAACGGGTGAAAGCGTTGGAGGAGGCAGGCTATATCCTCAAATATGTGATGTCAGTGGATCTGGACAAGCTTTTTACTCATGTGATGGTCTATGTTGAGTTCACGCTGGAGCGCCATAAGATGGATGACTTTAACCGCTTCGAAAGGGCCATTCGTGAGATTCCGGAGATCGTTGATTGCCTGTGGGTCAGCGGCCGATTCGACTATATTTCTTTTGTAGTCTGCTCTTCGGTCAGCCATTTCAATGATCTATGTGACGACCTTTTGACCCGGAACCTCGGTATAGCGCGGATCAACAGCAACGTCGTGCTCGACAAACCCAAGTGGTTTGGCGGCTATCCGCTCGATCAGCTCGAATGGAAAGACGGCCGTTGAGACCGGTCAAGCCCTAACGGTAACGCTGCTGTCAATGGGCGGATCGTCATCGTTGAACACGCCCCAGGCCTGGATTTCGGCCTCCTCCGGTGGGGCTTCGCAGCTCCATTTCCGGCTGGGCGTCCAGCCGAATCGGATTTTCAGATCTGCCAGTTGCTCGGCCCGCTTGAATGCGGCAAAGGCGCAGTCGATGACCGGTACGCCAAGATGTTGTTGTAGGGTATCGTAGAAGCCAAACTCCTGGGTGCAGCCAAGGATGATGGCCTCGGCCCCATCCTTTTCTATCGCTTCCTCGGCGGCGGCGATCATGCGGCGCTCGGTTTCCTGAGGATCTTTCTGAAAATCCTCAACGCCAAGCTCCACGGGTTTGAACGAGGCCAGCATGTGCCCGTAGCCGTAGTGGCGCACCCTTTCCTCCATATGATTGATCCATTTACGCCGGCCCACGATCACCGAAACCTTGTTGGCGAGGGTTGCGACCGTTTCGAAGGAGGCTTGGCAGGGGCCGACCACCACTGCATTGCCGGAGACTTCCCGTGCTTCCCGTAAATAGGGATCGTAGAAGCAACTGACCACTACTGCATCAAAGCCCTTGAGCCCGGCATCCCGGGTCACCTTGATGATGTCGCCCGCGACCAGACCTTCATAGGCGTGATATTCAATATGATAGGGGCAATGAGGATTTCTAAGCGAAACCACTTCGATCTCGGTGCCTGGGTTGGCAATTTTTTGAAGCGCTTCCGCTACCGGTTGGACCCATGTGTCCGTGCCAATAGGCTCAATGAAGCGTATACGCATGGTGCCCACCTTTGCTCTATCTGCGAAGTAAGGTGTGCAACTATAACGTGTAAGATATAATTTTCAATACGTTAATCTGGCTAATCCTGTTCCTCGAGGAACGCTTCAATTATCTCGTTTGCTTCGTTGGCGGCTTCCATGTGGGCCATGTGGCCCGCGTCATCGAAAAGATGCGCCTTGATATTTTCGGGAAGCGCTGCGGTGTCGGGCACGGTGATGACCTGATCCTTCGCGCCCCAAAGGCCAAGGATCGGGGCCTTGATGTCACCGAGGCGCGCCCTCAGGTCCGGTAGATTTTCGCCCAGAAGGGTGGCCTCAGCAATGGCCTTGAGTGCCTCTTCCACACCGTCCAGCCGTTTGAACCGGATCATGTCTTCCAGCATGTCGCGCGTGACAAGGGCGCTGTCGGCAAACAGCAGTTCGGCTGCCGCTTTCATGTCCCTGCGTTTCTTCGCACCCAGAAAATTGGTGATGTAGTCGGGATTGACGGCGGTGCCATACCCAGCGCCATTCACCGTTACCACGGCGTTGACCCGGTCAGGCGCCTTGAGCGCCAGGTTGAGCGCCACGGCCCCGCCCATGGAGTGACCAATCAGGTTCACCTGTTCAAGCTCCAGGGCGTCGAGGAAGGCGATCACTGCATCGGTCAGGCCGTCGAGGTCGGGGCGGTCCACTTTCTTGGTCGATCCACCATGCCCCGGAAGGTCCAGGGCGTAGGTGGCACGGTGTTCCGCAAGAGGTGCCTGATTGAAGAGCCAGTTGTTCTTGTCGCCCCCAAAGCCGTGAATAAGAACGGCAGGCACCCCGCCTTCAAAGTCGGCGGGGGCAAGCTTCAGGTATTCGAGGGTGAGGCTGCCCGCGTCCACGGTCTCTGGGGACGGTCCGGCGCTCCCTGCTTCTGCCGCTTCTTTCGCGAACCTTTCCTGATAGTCGGCAATGAAGGCGTCGATGGTATCGTCGTCCACGCTTTCGTCCGCCACCACACCCAGAAGGGCGCCCACCGGCAGCACTTCGCCCTCGGCCGCCACGATCCGGCGCAACGGGCCGGACGCCGGGGCTTCCAGCACATTGGCGATCTTGCTCGATTCGATGTCGACGATCTCGTCGCCCTTGGCGATGTGGTCACCTTCGGCCACATGCCAGGTGATAATGGTGCCTTCTTCCATGGCAAGGCCCCATTTGGGCACCTTGATGGGAATGATCTCGCTGCTCATGGCTTGTACTCCATCACTTTGCGCACAGCAGCCTCGATCTTTTCGGCCGAGGGGATATAGAGATCCTCCAGCGCAGGCGAGAAAGGCACCGGCGTGTGGGGGCAGGTGACCGCCTCGATGGGGGCCTTGAGCGCGCCAAAGGCTTCGCGGGCCACCAGTCCGGCGATGTCGCCGGCCATGGAACAGCGCGGCGGTGCTTCATCTACGATCACCAGCCGTCCGGTATTCTCGACGCTTTCTATGATGCTGTCTTCGTCCAGTGGCGAGGTGGTGCGCGGATCGACCACTTCCACCTCGATGCCGTCTTTGGCCAGCTTGTCCGCCACCTGATTGGCGAGGTGCACCATGCGACTGAACGCCACGATGGTCACGTCGTCACCTTCGCGGGTGAATTCTGCCTCGCCGAACGGGATGGTATAGGCCTCGTCAGGGACGTCGGCCTCGGTATCGTAGAGCAATTTGTGCTCGCAGAAGATCACCGGGTCATCGTCGCGGATCGCCTGGATGAGCAAACCCTTGGCGTCGTAGGCATTGGATGGTACCACCACCTTGAGCCCGGGAATGTGGGTGAATATGGAATAAAGGGTCTGGGAGTGCTGGGCCGCGGCGCGAAGCCCACCACCGATCATGGTGCGGATGACCAGCGGGGTTACCGCCTTGCCGCCAAACATGTAGCGGAACTTGGCCGCCTGGTTGTAAATCTGGTCGAAGCACACGCCGAGGAAGTCGACGAACATCAGTTCGGCCACCGGGCGCAGGCCCTGGGTCGCCGCACCGGCCGCCGCGCCCATGATGGCCGATTCCGTAATCGGAGTGTCGATGACGCGCTCGGGCCCGAACTCTCCAATCAGGCCCTTGGTTACGCCGAGTACACCGCCATAGGCGTCGATCTGGCCTGTACCGCCCTGGCCGCCGGCCACATCCTCGCCCATGACGATAACGCGCTCGTCTCGGCGCATTTCATGAAATAATGCCTCGCTGATGGCTTGGCGATAGGTTTTCTTAGCCACGGCTCACCTCACGGATAGGATACATAGACATCGCGCTCCAGCGCGTCCGGGCCGGGGTAGGGCGCGGCCTTGGCGGTCCGGACGGCATCGTCGATCAGGCGAGCAACCTGGTCGTCGACCGCGTTGAGCTGATCCGCTTCGAGAAGACTGGCTTCGGTGACCCGGGCGCGGAACTTCTTGAGACAGTCGAAGTCGCGCTTGAGGGTCTCCACCTCATCATCGGCGCGATAGAGCTGTGGGTCGCCTTCGAAGTGGCCGTAGAATCGCGTGATCCGCATTTCGATGGCGGATGGTCCTTCGCCGGCGCGGGCCCGTTCCACGGCTTCGCGGGAGGCCTCGTAGACCGCAAAGAAATCGGATCCGTCCACATGTGTCCCCGGCATCCCGAAGGCGGCGGCGCGTGCCGCGATATCCTTGCAGCCCACCGCGTAGTCAACACCGGTGCCCTCGCCATAACCATTGTTCTCGATCACGAAGATGACCGGCAGCTTCAGCACCACCGCCAGGTTCATGGCCTCGAATGTGGTGCCCTGGTTCGATGAACCGTCGCCGGCGAAGGATACCGCGACGCCACCTGTTTTCAGATTGCGCGCCGCCAGCGCGGCCCCCACGGCGAGTGGCGGATTGCCGCCAACAATGCCGTTGGCGCCCAGCATCCCCTTGTCGAGGTCGGCAATATGCATGGACCCGCCCTTGCCGCCACAAAGGCCGTCCGCCTTGCCAAAGATTTCGTGCATCATGCCGGTCACATCGCAGCCCTTGGCGATGCAATGTCCATGTCCGCGGTGGGTTGAGCCGATGACGTCGTTGTCGTCGAGGTTCATACACATGCCCACGGCGCAGGCTTCCTGGCCGGCGTACAGGTGAACAAAGCCCGGAATTTCACCTGCGGCAAATTCCTCGTGAATTCGATCCTCGAAAGCGCGGATGGTGCGCATCCGGCGGTAGGCTTCCAGCAAATCGTCTCGTGACAACTGCACCTGTGGTCTCCCTGTTGAGGCTCACGCTTGCCCGCCAATCTAGCCCATTACAAGGCTTGGGCTAAGCTATCGATTCGTATGGTATTTGGCCCTGCCTGCCCCAAGTAAAGCAGGATCAGGTGGTGAGCCGCATGACGGAATGCACCCAATTTCACGCCGCCTCGCCAAGCGCCCGAAAACGGCTACGGTGATAGTCAATGTCGCCAAACAGCGACTGAAGCATCAAAAGCCGTTTGTGGTAATGGCCGATCGAAAGCTCATCGGTCATGCCGATCCCACCGTGAAACTGAATGGCCTCATGGCCCATCCGGCGCGCCGCCCGGTCAATAAAGACCCGGGCCGCCGACACATTGCGCAGCCACTGCCGCGGGTCGTCGTCCCGGGTCAGCGCCGCGCGATAGAGCATGCCCACCGATTGCTCAAGTCCCATGTAGAGGTCTGCCATGCGATGCTGGATCACCTGGAACGAGCCGATAGCCCGGCCAAACTGTTTGCGCGTAGCCACATAGTCGCGGGTCGCCTCGAACAGGGCGCGCATTGCGCCCACCGCTTCCGCCATCATGGCCACATTGGCGCGCGCAAAAAGCTCCACCAGCAGATCATGGGCTTCACCGGGAGCGCCCAGAACAGCGCTGTCCGGCACCGTCACGTTGTCTAAAACAATATCGGCGGCGAGCAGGCCGTCCACAGTACGATAGGGACGCAGGGATAGTCCGTCCGCGCTGCGGTCCACGAGAAACAATGTAAGGCCGCTGCGGTCCCCGGCATTGCCGGAGGTGCGCGCCGTAACCACCAAATGGTTGGCTGTGGTCGCGTTCAGCACGAGGCGTTTCTCGCCGGTGAGACGATAGGCATTGCCATCCTTGCCGGCAGAAAGCGCCACACCGGCCGGGTCGTGGCGCATGCCCGCTTCCTGGTGAGCAAACGCCAGGAGGCATTCACCGGCGATGACCGCTGGCAGGATATCGTGCTGCTGGTCCGGGCTGCCGGCAAGGTGCACGGCTCCCCCTCCCACCACGATTGTCGAGAGGTAGGGTTCGACAACGAGGCCGCTGCCGAACGCCTCCATCAGAATCATGATCTCGGGCAGTGAGAATCCGAATCCTCCAACCTCTTCGGCAAACGGGACGGCAAGCCAGCCCTGTTCGGCCATGAATGCCCAGTTGTCGGGGGCAAAGCCCTCTTCGCGGGCGACCAGTTTCATGCGGGTAGTGAAATCATAGCGATCGGCAATGAAACGCTCGACGCTGTTCTTGAGAAGGGTCTGTTCTTCCGAAAAGGTGAAATCCATGGGGCCGCCGTCGTTGTTCCTTCCAGTTTGCCGCTAAACTATCGTTTATGCCAGTCGCGCGACAGCTCCTTCAAACGGTAGTTTTGGGAGACGTTTGAAGTTGTGATCGGGAACGCCATGACCGTAGAGAAAAATCGCCGAATCCTGCTCAGGTCCCGTCCCGTGGGGCTGCCCAAGTCATCGGACTATGAAATGGTCGAGGAAGAGGTGCCCGAGCCGGGCCCCGGCCAGATTGTGATCCGCAACAAATTCATTTCGCTCGACCCCGCCATTCGCGGCTGGATGGACGAAAGCGAGGACAGTTATCTGCCTCCGATCAAGCTGGGCGAAGCGGTCAAGGCGGTCACGGTGGGCGAGGTGGTGAAAACCGCGAATCCGGCCTATGCCGAGGGCGATCTGGTGATGGGCATTCACGGCTGGGAAGATTACTCGGTCTCGCAGGGCGAGAGCCAATCGACCAAGATCGCGGCAGACACAGGGGTTTCACCGTCGCTGTTTCTGGGGGTTCTCGGATCGACCGGGCTGACCGCCTATTTTGGGCTTCTGGATGTGGGGCGCCCCAACGCGGGGGAGGTGGTTCTGGTGAGCGGTGCGGCCGGGGCGGTTGGTTCCATCGTCGGGCAGATCGCCAAAATCAAGGGCTGCAAGGCCTATGGTATCGCCGGCAGTAAAAAGAAGATTCGCTGGATCACCGAGGAGCTCGGCTTTGACGGGGCGATCAACTACAAAACCTGCGGTGACATGACCGAGGCGATCCGGGCCATGTGTCCGGATGGCGTTGACATCTATTTCGACAATGTAGGCGGCGAGATTCTGGACGCTGCGTTGATGAACCTGCGCGAGCGGGCCCGCATTGTCATGTGCGGGGCGATTTCAACCTACAATGTGAAGGAACCCCAGCCGGGGCCCTATAACCTGTGGCAACTATTGGTCAAAAGCGCCCGGATCGAAGGTTTCCTGATCCGTAATTATGCCGATCGCTTTCCCGAAGGCGCGGTCCAGATGGCTGAGTGGATCAACCAGGGGCGGATCAAGTACAAGGAAGAGATCATCGATGGACTTGAAAACGCGCCGGACGCGTTTCTCAAGCTGTTTACCGGTGAAAATGAAGGCAAGCTGGTGATTCGCCCCTGAGGGACTACGGCCTAGTCGCAGCCGCGACCGCCGTCGATGGTCAGCGACGATCCGGTGACATAGCGGGAGGCATCGGACGCCAGATACAGCACCGCATTGGCAATGTCTTCGGCCAGCCCCAGCCGCTTGAGCGGTGTTTCCTCGATCAGGAAGTTCTTGACCTCGTCATCGTCCCCGAACTGCTTGACCAGCATGTCGGTCCAGATCACGCCGGGATGGAGGGAATTGACCCGGACCCGCGGCTCGTCGGCCGCCCCGTCCAGAGCGGCAGCCTTGCTGAAGCTGGTCACGGCGCCTTTGGCCGCACAGTAGGCCGCCGCGTCGGGCAGGCCGACCAGGCCCATCAGGGACGACACGTTGATGATCGAACCACCGGCCGGATTCCGTTTCATCGCGGCCATGGCTAACTTAGTCCCCAGAAACACACCGTCCACATTGATCGACCACACCTGGTCCCAGTCGTCGACCGTCGTTTCGCCGATGGGCTTGACCAGGAACGAGCCCGCATTGTTGACCATGGCGTCAAGCTTGCCATAGGCGCCAAGCGTTTCGTCAATCACCGTCTGCCAGCTCTCTTCGCTGGTGACGTCCTGGCGCAGGTAGCGGCCTTCGCCGCCCGCCCGGGCGATCATCTTTTCGGTTTCCTTGCCGGCTTTTTCGTTGCGCCCGGTAGCGACGACGCGCGCCCCTTCCCGGGCAAGCAGGATGGCGGTCGCCCGGCCGATACCGGATGTGGCGCCGGTTACAATGGCGACTTTTCCGTCCATGCGTCCTGTCATTTCGCCGTCCACCCCCCGTCAATGGTCAGTTCGGTTCCATGGGCAAAGCTGCCTTCGTCAGACGCCAGAAACAGGATGCCTTGTGCGACGTCTTCCGGTGTTGCGAACCGCTCCAGCGGGATCGCGCCCGCAAACGGCCCGTCGCCGGTCAGCAGCGCGCCGCCGGGTTCCCATCCCTCTGTTCCCAGGATCCCCTCCGCCATGGGCGTGCGCACCATGCCAGGGTGAATGCTGTTGATGCGAATCATGTCGCGCGCCTGGCCGGTTTCCAGCGCTGCTGCCTTGGTCAGCAGGCGAACCGCGCCTTTGGAGGCACAATAGGCGGTGCTTTGGGGGTAGCCTACCTGACCCATGACCGACGATATGTTGATGATCGAGCCGGTGCCGCCTGAGGCCCGCATGGCGGCCACGCCATGCTTGACGCCAAGAAAGGTCCCGAAGGCATTGACTCGATTGGTTCGGCGAAAATCTTCGAGGCTGGTCTCCAGGAGCGGTTTGACTTCACAGATCCCGGCGTTGTTGACCAGAATGTCGAGCCGCCCCTCGCGCTCCACGGTCGCCTCGATGACGCGGCGCCAGTCCGCTTCGCTGGTCACATCCAGATGATGATAGCTGGCGCGCCCTCCAGCCTCCGCGATGGTCTCGGCTACCGACTGGCCCGCAGCATCATCCACATCGGTGACGATCACCACGGCACCCTCTGCAGCCAGCATTTTTGCGGCCGCCTTGCCGATGCCCCTGGCGGCACCGGTTACCAGCGCTACTTTTCCTTCGACCCGGCCGGCCATGAAATTTCTCCACGCGCTGAAATATTGGTTCCCGACAAGACTGATAGGCCGAAACCTATCGTTATTGGTAGTATATTGAATTTACAGCAAAAATTCTCTGACGCGTACCTTATAGGACCCTACAATACAGTCAAGCATGACGACTGCACGCGACGAGGCGGGCGCAGGCTTGAGAGGAGCGAACCATGACCCAGCGGATGAACCGGCAGTGGCTTCTGGCGGCTCGGCCTAAAGGCCTGGTCAAGGAATCCGATTTCCGCCGTCATGATACGGCGGTTCCGGAGATATCGGACGGCGAGATTCTGGTGCGCTCCACCCATGTTTCCATTGATCCCGCGATGCGCGGCTGGATGGAAAATCGGGGCGACTATATGGCGCCGCTCGACCTTGGCGATGTCATGCGCAGCTTTAACGTGGGTGATGTGGTGGCATCACGCAATCCGGCCTATCGGGAGGGTGACGTGGTCACCGGGCTGTTTGGCTGGCAGGATTATTGTGTTGCGGGCACCAAGGCCTGTCCTGCGACAAAGCTGGCGCGGCCCGAGATGCGGACACTTTATCTGGGGGGGCTGGGCGTCACCGGATTTACGGCCTATTTCGGCCTGCTCGATCTGGGTGAGCCGAAAGAAGGGCAGACCGTTGTGGTCTCGGGGGCGGCCGGTGCGGTGGGGTCGGTCGCCGGACAGATTGCCCGGATCAAGGGCTGTCGTGTGGTTGGAATTGCCGGTGGTGCCGAGAAATGCCGATGGGTCGTCGAGGATCTCGGCTTCGATGCCTGCATCGATTACAAGGCGGAGGATGTGGGCAAGCGGATGACGGCGCTGTGCCCCGAGGGAATCAATATCTACTTCGATAATGTGGGGGGCGAGATACTGGACCACGCACTGGCACGCCTGGCGATGCATGGTCGGGTGGTGCTGTGTGGGGGCATCTCCCGCTACAACGACCTCGACAACCTCACGGGGCCGAAGAACTATTTCAATCTGATCTTCCGGCGTGCCCGCATGGAAGGCTTCATCGTACTCGATTACGCCGACCGGTACAGCGAGGCCGAGCAGCACCTTGCCCGCTGGATCGAGACCAAGGAACTGACCCATCGGGAGACCATTGTGGAGGGCTTCGACAATCTGCCCGCCGCTCTGATCGGCTTGTTCAAGGGACAAAACATCGGCAAGCAGATCGTTCACATCGGGGACTGAACAGACAGACAGCCAAGGCCATGGAAGAAACACTCAAGGACTTCAATTTTTTCGACCCGAACATTATCGAGGACCCGTACGGTTTCTTCGAAATCGCGCGGCGTGAAGCGCCGGTATATCGGCTGCCGGATACCGACATGTTTTTGGTCACGCGCTATGACCTGGTTCTGGAAGCGGTCAAGCGACCGGAGGATTTCTCCAACAAGTTCAGCCGGCTCCTTGAGGGCAAGCAGGCCGACGATCCCGAGGTGCGGGCAATTCTGGAAGAGGGCTGGCCTCAGGTGGATACGCTCCTGACCAACGACCCGCCGGAGCACAAAAGGTTCCGCGCGCTCGTTAACAAGGCTTTTACGGCCAAGCGGGTCGATCAGATGGAAGGCTATATCACCGAGGTGGTGGATAGACTCATCGACTCCATGGTGGACAAGGGGGAATGCGATTTTGTTGCGGATTTTGCGGTTCCGCTGCCGGTGACGGTTATTGCCGACCAGCTTGGGGTCCCGCGTGAGGATATTCCCCTGGTCAAGGAGTGGTCCGATGCCTTCGCCGACAGGCTTGGCGGCATGATTTCCCGGGAGCGAGAACTGGAAACGGCACGCCAGGTCGTCGATTTCCAGAAGTACATGTGCGAAACGATCAAGGACCGGCGCGCCAACCCGAAGGACGATATCGTCAGTGATCTGGTTCATGCCCGCGAGGAAGGGGAGCGCTCGCTTGACGACACTGAACTTCTAAACGTCATTCAGCAGCTTCTGGTGGCCGGCAACGAGACCACGACCAACGCGCTGGCAGGCGGGATGCTGCTGTTGTTGCGCCATCCCGACCAGATGGAACGCTTGCGCGAGAAGCCCGATTTCATTGCCAACATGGTGGAAGAGGTGCTGCGCATGGAAAGCCCCACCGCCGGTATGTGGCGGATTGTCACGCGTGACACGACTCTGGGCGGTGTTCCGATTCCGGCCGGCGCCAAGCTGTTTTTGCGCTTTGACGCCGCCAATCGGGACCCGGAAAAATTCGAAGATGGTGAGCGGTTCAATATCGAACGGCGCAACGCCAAGACCCATCTGGCGTTTGGCCAGGGGATTCATTTCTGTGTTGGCGCAATGCTGGCGCGCAAGGAGATGAATGTGGCCTTCCGGCAGTTGCTCTCCCGGCTCAAGTCGATCACCCTTCAGCCCGGCCGAAACGACTTCCTTCATCACCCGAATATCATGCTCAGGGGCCTGAAACATCTTTACATTCAGGTGGCGTAGCGTCTCGGGCAGTCGGCTTTCCTGTTCGGCGTCAGCGTCTGCTATGGTGCTGGCGTGATGTCATAACAAGGGGGGCCAGATGGTCAGGAAAATAGCCTTGTCGATAGCCGGTGTGGCTCTCGTGGTGGTGGCCGGCGGGGTCATTTTCATCGTCAGCCAGTTGAACGTGCCGCTGTGGGGAACCCTGTTCGGCCGGGCCGAGGTACAGGCCGGGGCGCTTGAGGAGAGGATCAGGCTTCCCGAGGGTTTTCGCTGGACCTTGTACGCTACCGGTATGACCAATGCCCGCTTCATGGTGGCTGTGCCGAACGGTGATGTGCTGCTGTCGGCGCCGCGCCAGGGCAGGGTCTATGTCCTGCGCGCGGACAAGAATGGCGATGGTCGGAGCGACAGTGTGGAGGTGCTGCTTGAGGATCTCAATCGCCCCCATGGACTCGATCTGGCGGACGGCTACCTGTATGTGGCGGAAACGGATGCCATTCTGCGCTACCCCTTCAACGAGGAGGCCGGCACCATTGCCGGGCCGCCAGAACAGATCGTCAGCGGACTGCCGCGCGGCGGCAACCATTGGACGAAAACGGTGCGGATCGGCCCGGATGGCTGGATGTATGTGTCCATAGGGTCGTCCTGCAATGTTTGTGAAGAGCGGGACAGCCGGCGCGCCACCATCATGCGCTTTCGCCCGGATGGTAGTGCAGGCGAGATTTTTGCAACCGGTCTGCGCAACAGTGTCGGCTTCGACTGGGCCCCCTGGGACGGTTCACTTTATGCCACGGACAACGGCCGTGATCTGATGGGGGATGATTATCCCCCGTGCGAACTCAACCGGATCATCGAGGGTGGATTTTACGGCTGGCCCTACGCCAATGGTGACAGGGCGCCGGACCCGGATATGGGCGCCGGGAAGGGGGAGCTGATCGCGCAATCCATCGCGCCGGCCCATGGCTTTGGTGCACACACTGCGCCGCTTGGCATGGTGTTTGTCAGGCCGCAGGGCCTGCCGGACGATTTCCGGCAAAGCGCGCTGGTTGCTCTCCATGGCTCGTGGAACCGCAGTATCAAGGCGGGCTACCGCGTGGTCAGCCTGCATTGGGACCCTGACGGCAAGATCATCGAACGCGATTTCATGACCGGGTTCGAGGTGGACGAAGATGTAATCGGGCGGCCCGTTGACATCGTGCAGGGTGCGGACGGGGCGATCTACATTTCCGACGATTTCACGGGCAGCGTCTACCGAGTAACCTATAGGGGAACGATCGGCAGTGCCCCGGCCCAGGCGTTACCGTTACCGCTTAGCCATCGCGAGGGCGGAGACCCGGACTATGGCCGTCGCCACTTTGCCCGGCTGGGTTGTGCTACCTGCCATGAGGAATCAGCCGCCTCGCCCGGCACCAGGGTGGTGGCGCTTGCAAAGCTTGCCGGGAAATACGACAGGGAAAGCCTTGCCGAATATCTCGCTGCACCACAGCCGCCGATGCCACTCTTTGACCTGACCGACGCCGAACGCCGCGACCTCGCGGCCTATGTGCTGAAACGGTATCGGTGACGATCCCCTAGCTCGCAAACGCCTTGAAGGTGATGAGGGTGAAGGTGTCCTTGATATGCGGGAGTTTTTGGACCTTCTCGCATACGAAATGGCCGATGTCCTGGGTGTCGTCCAGATTGAACTTGGCCAGCAGATCATACTGGCCCGAGGTGGAATAGACCTCCGACACCTCCTCGACCGTATCCACCAGCTCGGCGGCCACTTCATAGGACTTGCCGAGTTCGCATTTGATCATCAGGAAAACAGGTTTCATCCAGCACTTCCTTCGTTCGCCCGGGTGCCATCCGGATAAGTGAACAGCATATCTGGTGCCAGAGGCTAAGGACACTGGCCCCGTGCGTCCAGAAATTTCTTGGGGCGGAATGGCGCAAATTCTCTCTTGCACCGAATAATATTTTAAGTATAAAATAAATTCGAATCGGATAGGAGATGGACCATGAAAATCGTATGCGTCGGTGGTGGCCCGACGGGCCTGTACTTTGCAATTTCCATGAAGCTGAGAAACCCCGATCACGATATCACCGTGGTCGAGCGGAACCGGCCTGACGATACATTCGGGTGGGGTGTGGTGTTCTCCGACGAGACCATGGCCAACCTGCGTGCCAACGACCCGGTCAGTGCCGAGACGATCCTTAATGAATTTGTTCACTGGGATGACATTGATGTCCATGTGAAGGGCAAGGTCATCACGTCGGGCGGACATGGCTTCATCGGTATTGGGCGCATGCGGCTGTTGCGTATCCTGCAGGAACGCGCCTTGGAGCTCGGCGTCAAGATCGACTTTGAGACCGAAGTGGAGGTCGAGGATCTGGACACCAAATACGCTGACGCTGATCTGATCATCGCCTCCGACGGCATCAACAGCAAGATCCGCAACAAGTATCAGGACATCTTCGAGGCCGATATTGACGTGCGGCCCAACAAATTTGTGTGGCTCGGCACCCACAAGCTGTTTGAAGCCTTCACCTTTATCTTCGAGAAGACCGAGCACGGCTGGCTGTGGGTTCATGCCTACAAATTCGACAAGGACACATCCACTTTTATCGTGGAGTGCCAGCCCGACGTCTACGAAAAGTTCGGCTTCGGCGAGATGTCGAAGGAAGAAAACGCCGCGACCCTGGAGAAGATTTTCGCCAAATATCTCGACGGCAACAAGCTCATGAGCAACGCCCGTCACATTCGCGGGTCGGCCTGGCTGAGCTTCCCGCGCGTGGTGTGCAACAACTGGCGCTACAAGAACATCATTTTGATGGGCGACGCCGCGCATACCGCGCATTTTTCCATCGGCTCGGGTACCAAGCTCGGGTTCGAGGACGCTATCTGTCTGGCCGAGCGCTTGAACGAGGAGCCCGACCTCGACAAGGCGATCCAGAACTACAAGGATGTGCGCCATCTAGAGGTGCTCAAGCTCCAGAACTCGGCCCGTAACTCCATGGAATGGTTCGAGAATGCGCCGCGCTACCTCGATTCCATGGAGCCTGAGCAGTTTACCTATTCGCTGCTGACCCGGTCGCAGCGCGTCAGCCATGACAACCTGCGTCTGCGCGACAAGGATTGGCTCGAAGGGTACGAAAACTGGTTTGCCGAGAAGGCTGTGGGGCATCCCGTCCAGCAGCGCACGCCACCCATGTTCACGCCATTTCGCTTGCGCGACATGAAGGTGAACAACCGGGTCGTGGTGTCGCCCATGTGCATGTATTCGGCTGAGGACGGGACGCCGAACGACTTCCATCTGGTCCATCTGGGATCACGGGCTCAGGGTGGTGCCGGTCTGGTGTTCACGGAAATGACCAACGTGACCCGGGACGGCCGGATTTCGCCGGGATGTACCGGAATCTACAAGGATGAGCATGTGGATGCGTGGAAGCGCATTGTCGACTACGTCCACAAGCACAGCGAGGCCAAGATCGCCCTTCAGCTTGGCCATGCCGGTCCCAAGGGGTCCACGAAGCTTGCCTGGGAAGGCATGGATGAGCCGCTGGACGAGGGGAACTGGGAAATCATTTCGGCGTCAGCGGTACCTTATTCCGACATCAACCAGGTGCCGCGCGAAATGAACCGCAAGGACATGGATGAAGTTACCGCGGCGTACGTGAAGGCGACCGAACGGGCCGAGGAGGCTGGCTTCGACATGATCGAGCTCCACTGTGCTCACGGCTATCTGTTGTCCTCGTTCATCACACCCTTGCTGAACAAGCGTACGGACGAGTATGGGGG
>RFJA01000066.1 GCA_003695065.1 Alphaproteobacteria bacterium | reverse complement strand
CGACCGCGTTGATGCCTCCAGCCAGCTCAATGATTCCGGCGGCGGACGTATTGCGTCCCGCGGCGAGGGGCGCCCCTCCGCTACCAACAGACAAGAGAAAAAGCACGCGCGGCCGCCTCGGCACGCGGGCGACGGCGGCGGTCAAGGCGTCGAGCTCCGCCTTTAGCCGTGCTTCGAGGACCCGCCCCTTTTCCGGCTCGCCCAAGGCCGCGGCGACGCGCGCGATTTTGTCGAGCACGCCCAGAGGCGATGGAACGTCGGGAATGAGTACCACGGGCAGGCCTGCCTCGCGCAGTTGATCGAGCACCGCCGGCGGACCAGAGTCCTGAACGGCCAGCACCAAAGAAGGTTCGAGCGCGAGGATCGGCTCCGCGGCTAACTGGCGCATGTAGCCGACGTTGGGCTTCGAGGTGACCTCAACCGGATAGCGACTGGTCGAATCGACGGCGACCACGCGATAGGAAAGACCGAGAGCATAGATGATCTCGGTTACCGCGCCACCGATGGAAACGACACGCTGGCTATCATGGATCGTAACCGTACGACCCGTTGCGTCGATGATACGGGTTTCGGCACTCGAGGTTCCGGTACCAAAGAGCGGCCAAGCCACTAAAAAACAGGTGGCAAAGAAAAGATGACGGATCATCTCACGTGCTCTCCATCCGGCTCCAAGGCATTTACGAGCGCACGCCAATCCTCGCGCTCTGGCTCGCCGGGCTTGCGTTTGCCGAACATCCAGGCGATCTGCTGATTGTCCGCGTCGAAGATTTCCAGGGAGGTCACAACCCCGTCCCGCGTGGGTTTCTTGATCACCCACGCGCTCGCGATCTGATCCTGGCGCAAATGCAGGTTAAACCCAGGGTCTAAGACGTTGTACCAGGGCCCGACCTCCTTGAGCTTGCGCACTGGCCCGGTGTGGATCTGGATCACGCCAGGGCTGCCGGTGAAGATCATGACTGGCGTCTCGGTCGCGGCGGCCTGCTTGAGAGCCATCCGAAAGCTGTCTTTGTTGACCGGCCAGGCAATATCGTCGCCCACCAACCGGAATGCTTGAACGCGGCCCGCGCCCAACTCCTGCAACATGGCGTGGAAGTCGTGCACGTCCTGGAGCGCCAGCCAGCGGTCCCGCAACGTCACTCGGTCGATCTCTGTATCGGGACGGTCGGCCGGTGGTTTCGCCTTCGGAAGAATCCGCTGCCCGGCCGACTGGTCCGCATGCAGGTATTTGTCGACCAGCGCTTCGAAGGCTTCGTGATCGCTCTCAGCGCGGAGATAGACCTTGTGCACCGCCGTTCCGTCCACATCGAAGAACTGAAGACTCCGTCGGACACCGCCGCGGGTCTCGTCGCTCACCGCGAAACCTGAGTGCCAGTGGTTGAGGAAGATCCTGAGGTCGATATCCTCGTTCAGCACGAGCCCCATGTTCTGGAATATGGAGATCCTTCCGAACCGCCCCACTTTTTCGTGCACCGCACTCTCGTTCCGAGTCAGCGCCATCACTATCCCAAGACCGGGCAGATCCTGAATGAGGTCACCCCACGGCCCGTCCAAACGCTGAACACCGTCGCCGCACCGGGCCGCGACGAGCTCCGCCTCCGTGACGCCGAGCCTGCCGGCGGCATCGCGCGGACGAATACTAGGGTCCTCGACCCTGAGGGCGTGCCAGCGTGCTTTCAGATCGAGCACCGGGCTATTCTCTTGGGTTACGGCATAATTCACTCGAACTCTCCCTATCTCAGGTGTTTGTGGGTGCCTCACCATTTGAGTGAATAGCTGATCAGGGCCTTGAAGTTGCGGCCCGCCTCGGTGGCGCCGGTAAAGACCCGCGAATAGGCCTTATCGAAGGCGTTATCGACGCCGAGGTCGACGCGCAGCCCCTTGAGCGGTCGGTCGGATGGTTGCCAGGTGAAATAAAGGTCGTGAACGGCGTAGCCGTCGCGCTCGTCGGCAGGAGTATTGACCTTATCGAATTTACTTGCCGCTAGCATACGCCAGCCCAGAATGGAGTCGATCTCGGGCAGTTTGAGCCCCGTATTGACGGTGACCTGGTCCGGCGTCAGGACGCCTAACTTCTCCCCGGTATCCTCGTTCTTGCCGTCGATCGTCGAGAATCCCACGGCGACCAGGAAACGGAAGCTTTCGTACGATGCCTCGACCTCGGTCCCCCACAACTTTGCGTTTGGCACATTTTGCGAAGTTGTTGTGCCGTCGCAGTTGCCCGGTATGAAGGGGTTGCAGTCGACGAATGGCGCTGGCTGGTTGACCGACAGATCGATGAAATCGTCGCCCCAAATCCGGAAGTGCGAGGCCTTGACCTGAAACTGGTCGCGAGATTCGACAACATCGTCGAACGTCAGGCCACCGCCGAACTCGACGGTCCGGGTCTTCTGCGGCTTGAGATTGGGATTCGAGACGAAACGGTTGACGATCCCCGGCCCAATCGGAATTTGAAAGTGCGTCCCGGTCAGGAAAAGCTCGTCAAAGGTCGGCGCTCGAAAAGCGTGGGCATAGTTGGCAAAAACCATCAGCCAATCGGTCGGCAGGTAGCTGACACCGACACGGGGCGAGACCTCGCTCTCATTGTTGTCGTCCGCGAGCGAGCTTGTTGTCTTGTAATCGTCATACCGGACACCGGGAATGATCAGGAAATCGCCGGGAACGACTCCGAATGGTTCGGAGATCGTCACTTCGGCCTGGGCGAAGAAACCGTAGAAATTGGCGTCCGCATCCGGCACGCCGTCGCGCTCACCGGAGCCGGCCGCGCCGTCCTGCTCGTCGCGGTAGAATTCGCCGCCGTAGGTGAAAGTCGTGGCGATGCTGTCCGAAATGGTTAACCGCGATCTGTTGTCCAGTCGGATGCCGACAGTGTTGACATCACGCTTCAAAAGTTCGCCGGCTGGCCCGGCGCCGAGGGCATCGAGCCGCAATTCATCCGCTTGGAAGTCCGTGTAGTAGGTGACGAGATCCAGGTCGAACAGGTTGTCATCGGGGTTCTTGTAGCTGTAGGCGGCACGGAAGGTATTCGACCCGATCTCCTTGTCGACGATATCATTCCCGCCGGTCCCCTGCCCGTTGTTGGGCTCCTGCGCGTCATTATTGAAGCTGATGAACGACCCTTCGATCCGATGATGGTCCGCGAACTTGAAGCTGGCCTTTGCGAGCCCCGCGATGATGTCGTCATCTGTATTGCTCAGCTCATTGCCGTCACCGAGTTCGATGGACCCTGAATCCCGCTTCGTAACGCTACCGACGAAGTCGAGACCGTCGATTGGCTTTGCGTAGCCCGTGAACGTCCCGAGGCGTTCCCGGTTCACCGTCTGATAGCCTGCAGAGACCGTCGCCCCGATGGTTTCATTGGGGGCAAGGAAATCCGCCGCATCGATTGTTCGGAACTCGATGACGCCGCCAGTGCCGCCACTGCCGTAGAGCGAGGACGCCGGTCCGCGCAGGACCTCGACTTGCTTGAGCAGACTCGGATCAATGAAGAAGCGACCGTCGTGGGCGGAGCCGAAGTTCTGCCGGGCACCGTCGAAAATCACGATGACATCGGGACCAGAGAAGCCCCGGATGCTGGGGGCTTCACCGGTCCGACGCGGGCCGCCGGTGAACTCGACATTCGGCACGAACTTCAGGACGTCGTCGGGCGTTGACGGTTGACGGGTCTGGATTTCCTCGCGCCCGATTACCGAGACCATCCCCGGGTATTCAAATGATTTGATTGGGTTTCTGGTCGCCGTGACCGAGATGGTATCGAGTATCTTCCGATACTCAACTTCGGTGGCCGGTCGGAGCTGTGAGCCTTGCGTCGCAGCTGCTGGCGCTTGATGTTCCCTAGCCGTTTGCGCGTGCGCAACGCTTCCAAAAATGCAGGCGGCGACTCCGGCGCATCTGATCCACCAATGTTTTTTGCCAGCCATAGACACTCCCCCTTGCCCTTTGGGCATTTGCGGTTAGTCCGGGCTGGCTGCCGTAAGCACTTTGGCCGTGAGTGGCTGGCTGGGACTTATTACGGTTGATTTCGACAGGCCGGCAGATGGTCCTGGAATGGGGCCGCCGCCGACCCTTGGCGACTATTTCGTCAGAATCAGTTTCCCTTTGCTGGTGCGCCGCAGGCGGTACTTGTCGCCCTCGTGCTCGATGATGATTTCTTGGGCGTCTGCGAAAATTTCAGTGCTCTGGAATGTCCTAGCACTTCCTGAGGCCGATTTCGACATGGCGCCTTTTGCGCCCCGCCGGCTCCCGCTGTCGAACTCACTTGATTTCTCGATCATACCCTCTTCCTACAACCCCTCACCGCCCCGCTGGGCACTCGGCGCCAGCAACGCGACCATCTCGTGCCGCAGGCGACGTTCCTTCCCGCAGACCGCCACGACGGCAATCATGTCGCCGAAGGAACGGGAACTTTTCTATTGCAAATAAGAGGCAATCGCAATAGAAAAGTTGCGAATTGTTCTCAATTCGTCCGGACGATCGTGGCTTTGGCAGGACAACCGGTGTCGAGCGCCGCGAACACCACGCGTCCAAGACAAGGATGGCGGAGATGGGGGAACGGTGAAACGGCGGTAGATGTGGTACTCGATGAGGGATAGCGCTTCATGGGAGATCGGGGTGCACCTCGCGCTGCGCAGAAATGGAAATTCGCAGCGTCCGATCGGCACACATCATCGATTTAAGAGGAAGGATTGGGGACGTAAGTTCCGCCAACGCGGTCAAAACAGGGGGCGCAAACAACGAGATAATGGCAACACGTCGGAGTGAATGAGGCGCCCCGGCTTCAGACATATGGAGGAGATTTTAGATGTTCATTGCCATGAATCGGTTCCGCGTGAAGCTCGGAAGGGAGGCCGACTTCGAATCCGTGTGGAAGGAGCGTGACTCACATTTGAACGAAGTTGCCGGTTTTGTCTCCTTTCGTCTGCTGCGTGGACCGTCGAACGACGATCACACTCTTTACGCCTCCCATACAATGTGGACAACCCGAGAAGATTTCGAGCAATGGACCAAGTCGGAGGCGTTTCGCAAGGCCCACAACGAAGCCGGTGGGACCCGGGATTTGTATTCCGGTCCGCCAAACTTCGAAGGGTTTGACGTGGTTCAAGAGATTTAGAACACACGCGCAGTGGACAATCTGATTGGGAGACGTGAGGTGGTGAGGTGGACCCTATCCGTGGGACCACTCGGACGGGTTTCTTAGTTGGATTCCGGGCCGCTCCGACCTCCTTTCATTATCAAGCTGCGCCTGACTGCTGTTGTGGCGGCTGTGGGCATGTGGGTATGTGGGTAACGCGGAAGCGTTGTCCAAGTGCAGCGTCATGTCCACAGCCGTGTGGCCGAGTTCGCCGGCGACGCCGGCGCGCTCAGGCTGGAGGGCATGACCGCACCTATGGTGCTCGACGGCGCTATGCACGGCGCGGCCTTCCTGGCCTATGTGGAACAGGTGCTGGTGCCGACCTTGTCGCCCGGCGACATCGTGGTCATGGACAATCTCACCAGCCACAAGTCCAAAGTTGTCCACGATGCCGTCCGGGCCGCCGGCGCCAGGCTCTGGTTCCTGCCCAAATACTCCTCCGACCTCAATCCGATCGAGCAGAGCTTCGCTCAGATCAAACACTGGATGAGACTGGCCCAGAAGAGAAACATCGAAGACGTCTGGCGCCATCTCGGAGGCCTCGTCAGCACCATCAAACCAAGCCAGTGCGCAAACTATTTCCAAAACGCCGGAT
>RFJA01000003.1 GCA_003695065.1 Alphaproteobacteria bacterium | reverse complement strand
ATTGGCCGCATCTCCAGCAAGCCGGCAAGGCAATACCGCAATCTGGACAAATTGAATCGGGCCATGGTCGACGCGATGAGCGATTTCGGCATTGGCAATACGCAGGTCAGGATCGCGCGCAATGCCGAGCACATGCGGCAGCTTCTCGAAGCAGAACTGGTCGATTATCTGTCGGAAACAGTGTTTACCGCCGTCGCACTCGAGAAACAGGGCGTCGCCGACATCGTTCTGCGAGAATGGAAAGGGGGTGTGCCGACCTTTTACAGTCTGATCCTGGTTCGCAAGAGTTCGGATCTGCAGACGGTTGCCGACCTGGCCGGACGCAGTATCGTCTTTGAAGACAGTGGCTCCACGTCAGGCTTCTACCTACCCTACCTTTTTCTGCGCAATCAGGGCCTTGACCTGCATGCCGCCACATCCGGTGACTCTGCGCCATCCGACAGCCTGCAATACAGTTTCGGGGGAGATGAGACGACCGTTCTGGCAAGGGTGATCCGGGGCAAGGCAGACGCCGGTGCAATCAGCAATCTCGAATGGCTAAACGATAAAAAAGTTCCGGCTGTCTTCAGAGAAAACCTGCGAATTCTCGCCCGGACCGAACCCATCACTCGCAGTGTTGTTCTGGTGCGTCGCACACTTCCCGCTGAGCTAAAAAAACGAATAGTCCAAACTCTGTTGGCGTTGGGTCACACAGAGAGCGGGCGCGCCGTGCTACAAGAGTATTTCGGCGTGACCCGTTTCGACACCATTGACGATTCCGTGCGGACGCAGCTTGCCCGGGTGGGCAGGGCGCACAGCAAGTATTTTCAGTCACCAACGGATTAGTGCCACCCGCCATGAGAATCCGGCTCCGCGAAAAATACGCCATCCTGCTTGGTGGCACCACCGCCCTCACGATAATCGTCGTCTGCGCTCTGTTTCTGATTTTTGAACAGATTTCATCGAACCGACTGTATGAAGCCACGTCCAAGTCGATGGCACGCGCGCTGGAATATCAGATGGAGGAGCGCGGCCGCAACATTGTCGCGATGCTGCGAGAGGCCATCGCAACGCCCCTGTATTTCGAGGACTTTGAAAAACTTTATGACCTCTTGAGCGCGGCACGCGGGCTTGAAGGAGTCGACGCGCTCTTGCTGTATGACAGCCAAGGCAAGGTAATCCATGACGGCACCAGACAAATCGCGAGCTATGGCAAGGCGCTCCCCGCAGAGTTGGCGGCAAGGGTTACGCGGGAGCGATGGTTGGTCGATCATCAACCGACCTCGCTGCTCATTATCAGTCCCGTCACAATGGGCGAGGCCATCATTGGTGTTATTTCTCTCCAGCTCGACAAGAGGTCTATCGCCGCCGATATCAAGGCGCACGTCAGGGAACTGGAGATTTTCACCCAAGGCCAACGCCAGCAATTTATCGGCACCGTTGCCGTCGCCCTGCCGCTTCTGCTGATTTTGAGTATTCTGATCGGTTTGCGCCTCGCCCGCCATTACAGTCAACCGATCGAGCGCCTGCAGAATGTCGCCCGAAGAGTCGCCGCTGGGGCCAGCAATATCGACTGGCCGCCCGACCGGGACGATGAACTGGGCGACCTTGCCCTCAGCCTGAACCGCATGGTGACAAGCCTGCGGTCCACCACGGTCTCGATGACCTATCTTGATGAAATCATCAGCAGCATGTTCGACTGTCTGGTTGTGACCGGTACCGACGGTCGCATCGAGAAAGTGAACAAGGCCACCTGCCGGATGACCGGCTATCAAGTCCACGAGTTGCTGAACCAGCCATTCCACAAGCTTCTGACGCCCCCCGATCCAGAATCCGGAGAACCGAAGACGGCCGAAGGTGGAGACGTGGCAAAGGCTCCGGACGAAGCTGTGATTTACACCAAAAGCGGGCGCGCCATTCCGGTCCAGATGGGCAGCACCGTAATGGGTTCTCACGTGGATGGACGACCACGGGAGATCAGAGTGTTCCGCGACATATCCCTCCAGAAGCAGCGCGAGGCCGAACTCCAGGTCGCGAAGGAGGACGCCGAGGTTGCAAGCGCCGCAAAATCACGTTTTCTGGCCAATATGAGTCATGAACTGCGTACGCCACTCAACGCCATTATCGGATTCTCGTCCATTATCCGTGATGGTCTGAAGGGACCGGTGAGCGACGAGTACAAAACCTACGCCAAGGATGTTCTCGAAAGCGCGGAGCATCTGTTGTCCATCATCAATGACCTCCTGGACATCTCCAAGCTCGAAGCCGGCAAAATGGAACTGCATGAAGACGAGGTGGACCTTGACGAGGTCATCGAAACCTGTCTGAGGATCACCGGACACAAAGCACGTGAGCGCAACATCACGATCGTTCGGACCGGTCAGGACAGGCTTCCCCTGGTCACCGCTGACCAGCGCATGGTCAAGCAGATGCTGATCAATCTGTTGTCCAATGCGGTCAAGTTTAATGTGGAAGGCGGCCGGATCGAACTGCAGACCAGCCGTTGCGACACCGGGGAACTGCTGCTGGCGGTCCACGATAGCGGGATCGGGATGCGCGCGGACGTAATCCCCCAGGTGCTGGAACCCTTTGCCCAGGCCGACTCCGACCTCAATCGAAACTACGAGGGAACAGGACTCGGCCTGGCCATCACGAAATCCATGATCGAGCTCCATGGTGGCAGGATCGACATCGAAAGCACACTCGGCAAGGGCACATCAGTGACTCTTGTTTTTCCTTCCGGGCGGGTCGTCGAGTCCATGGATGAAGTCAGCCGGCAAAACTGAAGGAAACATCGGCCGAATAAATTGTTTGGTCGAGTATTTAAAAAATTAGTTGATCCACGACCGATAACTGCGCATGGTATGAGCCCGACTGGATATGCGCGGAGAATCGATCATTATGCAACAAGCAACGGCGATGGCCCCCGATGCGACCGCCGTGCGGCGCGGTTATGTGCTGGCGATGCTGGTTCTGGTCTATACATTCAATTTTATCGACCGCCAGATCGTCAGCATCCTGGCCGTTCCCATAAAGGCCGACCTTGCACTCACAGACACCCAGCTCGGCCTGATGGGCGGGCTCGCTTTTGCGCTTTTTTATACATCGCTGGGCATCCCCATCGCCATGCTGGCGGATCGCGCCAACCGGTCGTGGATCATGACCATAGCTCTGACGGTCTGGAGTGCCATGACCGCCATTTGCGGATTGGCCCAGAATTTCTGGCAACTGTTCGCGGCACGACTCGGCGTCGGGATCGGCGAGGCTGGCGGAGTAGCCCCCGCCTATTCTCTGGTAAGCGACTATTTTCCGCCCCATCAGCGCGCCCGGGCGCTCGGCATCTACTCGTTCGGAATACCCATTGGCAGCGCCCTCGCTATTGTCTTTGGCGGCGTGATCGCGAGCTATATCGACTGGCGCGCAGCGTTCTTTAT
>RFJA01000065.1 GCA_003695065.1 Alphaproteobacteria bacterium | reverse complement strand
TGACGGCAACGGCAACGTGATCCTGCTGTCCGACACCGCCACCGGCGCGCTCACCGCTAAATATGAATACACCCCCTTCGGCCGCCTCATCCGCGCCACCGGCCCGATAGCGACAACCAACCCCATCCGCTTCTCCACCAAATACCAGGATGACGAATCCGGGTTCAACTATTACGGCAATCGTTTTTACAACCCCGACACCGGGAGGTGGCTGAATCGAGATCCGGTTGCAGAATTGGGCGCAATGGTGGCAAGGTTTGATGCTGCAATGGTTGAACGTCACGACGTAGAGGGCACTTTGGAGATTGTGTTGCCCAATAGCGATCCATTGGGAATGTATCAGTTTGTTTCAAATGTTCCGCTTGGGCAGATTGACCTGTTAGGAATGGTGGGGTTGCTACCGGGGTGTTGTCCTGGTCGGCCGTATAATCCCAGTTGCAATCCGTTTTCCGGTAGTGTGCCAAATCCATGGAAAGGTCCTGATCCATCCAATTGTTCTAAAGTAGTGTGTAATACATGTTGTGGAATTGCAGGCGGAACAGCAAAAAAATACTGTTCGAAGATTAAGAACTTTCACGCGCAGGCTGTTTGCGAAGCGATTGTCTATGGCGCCGTCGCTGCGTGCGTAACGGACTGCCAGAAATGCCCAAATCCATGAAAGATATTGTTGGAATTTTGTTAGGAGCAATCCTGCTAGCCGCACTTACTTCAACCTGGCCTGTGCTGACGGAGAACCCATTCGTCTTGTTTTTTCTAGTTTTTATCATAATTAGGTTTTCCTCGCTAATTTCTGATCATTTCGGAAGAAGTTTGTATGTAAAGGGGTCGCCCATTAGGGCGTAGGTCAATAGGCAAAATACAAGCCGGTTCGAATTTCTTTCGCGTTCTTTCTGACCTGCGTTGGCGCAGGGCGCCAGCTTCCCCATCTGGGGAAACTCTCAGAAGAAAGGTGTCAACGCCGAGGAGGTGGGGGTGGGGCTCAGAATAAGCCTCTTCCATCCACGACTCCCTGCCACGTCGACGCGTTCATGTGTGCGTCAGCAAATTCGTTACTTGCCTTGGTCGGCTTCCGATCGGAGATCAATACGATCCGGGGATTTCTTCGTTGGGACTGCGTGTGCTCCATGAGCACGACGCGTCAGTCACCCATCTGGTTCCAGCACAGCCGCACCGTTGCCGGTGTGCCTCGGCTCCGCCCCGTCCGCGATCGCGGATCCAGAAAACTATCCGTGGCCCGACGTGTTCATTCAGTCGCAGTTGCCAAGCGGCTTGTTCCCTTGCGGGAGGCCAACCCCATGGTGATTCACGTCGGACTCGCATCGTCTCAAAGATCGTTGCCAGACTGGCATGCTATAATTTGGAGAACCGCCCCGGCGCTCAATCAGTCCAGTGGCTCGGGCGTCCAGACCCCTGTTGTGGCGTCCGGGAACGGTTCAAAGTTCATTGGCCGAACATGCGTCGGGCGTCGTAGGTCGTGCCTTCTTTCATGATCCACCAGGCGGCTTTGGCCAGTTTGCAGCCCAGGGCTTTGGTGGCCACCGCAGTGTTGCGTTGTTGCTTCTTCTTTTCGTAGAAGGCGGCGCATTTTTCATCGTAGCGACGGGAGCTGTGGGCGGCTTCGACAAAGGCCCAGGCCAGGTATTTGTTGCCGCACTTGCCGTTGTTGCGGCCTTTGACTTTCTCGTTGCTCCAGCGCTTGCTGTCGACGGTGCGGCAGTAGCTGGCGAAGTCGCCGGCACTGGGGAAGCGTTCGATCTCGCCCGTCTCCAAGGCAATGGTCATGCCGAGGATCTTGCCGATGCCGGGAATGCTTTGCAGACGTTGGTAGAGTGCGGTGGGTTTGGTCTGCCGGAGCACGGCGCGTTCGATGATCGCGATTTGTTCGTCCAAGTGTCCGATCATGGTGACTTGAACCTGGGCGGTCAGTTGATCGCCTTCCCGATCGAAGCTGGCGGCGGCCTTTTCGGGCTCCAAGCTTTTGACTTCGGCCAGGCGGGGAGTCGCGCCGAGGGTGCGCGCGTGGAGACTCTTGAAGCTGACAATCAGTCCGGTGCGTTGATGAACCAACTGGGTGCGGCGACGAAGCAGATCGCGCACGGAGCGCAATTGCGGATCGTAGATGTAGCCGGTGGGCAGAATATCCAGGCGGGCCATCTCGGCGAGCCAATAGGCGTCGTCGACATCCTTGGTTTGCTTGAGGCCTTGGTATTGGTTGATCTGGGCCGGATTGGCGAGGACGGCCGGGTAGTCGTTTTCGCGGAGGCCGTCGACCAGCCAATACCAGTTGTAGGTGCTTTCGACAGCAACGGTCTTGATCGTCTTGCGGTGAGGCTTGAGCACGGCCAATACCTGGTCCAAATCACAAGGCAGCTTCTTGTGGAGCTGTCGATTACCATCCTGATCTTTCATCGCCAAGTGGAGGTTGTTGCTGTGCAGATCGATGCCGATATAGTACTTGTTCATGTGGTTTCCTTTCGGTTTAGCGTTTATGTGAGTTGGTTCATTTTCAGAGTTTGAACCCGGCTCATTTTACCGAGAGGAAACCGCTTTCCCCAGCCAGCCCTTAATGGTTATCAGTCCGCGAAAGTGAGAATGCAGGTCCGATGATTGAAGAATCTTCCACCCTCCCCGAAACGCGAGCTCGCAAAGCTCGGAGGAATAAGCAACAGGGGGTAGGTAAACAGCACCTTCAAGAAAGCTGCCTGCGCCGACGTTCGGCTTGCGAAATGGCATCTGGTAATGCAGATTCATCGCGCAGGAGCCAAGCTA
>RFJA01000064.1 GCA_003695065.1 Alphaproteobacteria bacterium | reverse complement strand
TGGTGGTGTAGATCTCGGTGGGCGCCGCATCCTCAAAGAAACAGTCCGAAGGCCGGTTTCATCTCATCGATTCCGCCGGGGTAGTGATCACCGACGAAAAGCTCGGCCGCTACGCCGATCTGCCACTGGTGATCGGTGACGGTGCCCAGACCGCAGCGGCCTCCCTGATGACGGTTCTTGCCCGCGAGCCCGATCTGCTGGCGGACGTTCGCGCCGCCGTCCGTGTCGGGGAGCGGCGCTGGGATATCGTCTTCCGGAATGGTCTGCGGGCGCGCCTGCCCGAAGAGGGAGAGGCGCGTGCGTGGCACCGTCTGGCGACGCTTGTGCGTAACCATGATTTGATGGCGCGCGCCGTGCATGTGGTTGATCTGCGAAAAAAGGACAGGTTGATCCTGCGTCTCACCGACGAGGCAGCGGAGGTGCATCGGCTGCGCATGTCTTTGAGTGATCAGGAGGGGGCTGTTTGATGGCGGCGGTACGAGACAGATTGATCGCTGCGCTGGATGTTGGGTCGTCCAAGGTCTGCTGCTTCATTGCGGAAGCTGACGATGGGAACAATCTCAGGATTATCGGGATTGGTCATCAGCTGTCACGCGGGGTCAAGAGTGGCGCCGTCGTGGACATGGAAGAAACCGAAACGTCGATCCGGAGCGCGGTGGATGCGGCAGAGCGGATGGCCGGTGTGCCGGTGGAACAGGTTTTTGTCAGTCTGTCGGCGGGCAATCCGGTCTCGCGGATGATTAGCGGCGAGGTTTCCGTCGCCGGCCATGAAATTGGGTCGGTCGATATTCAGCATGTGCTCGATCGCGGGCGAGCCGACTTTGACAGTGAAGGGCGTGAAGTCGTTCACGCCATGCCCGTAGCCTACTCGGTGGATGGTGCGGCCGGTGTCAAGGAGCCTCGGGGACTGGTGGGCGAGCGTCTCGGCGTCGATATGCATATCATCACCGCCGCGCCGGGTCCGGTGCGCAATCTCGAGGTCTGCGTCAACCGGGGACATCTCAAGGTTGCCGGCTTTGTGCTTGCGCCGTACGCGTCGGGTCTGTCTTCGCTGGTGGATGACGAGCGCGAACTCGGCGTCATTCTGCTGGATATGGGCGGCGGAACCACGTCGATCGCCGTATTTCTCGGCGGCAACATGGTGTTTGGCGACATCATCCCGGTCGGTGGCAATCACGTGACCAATGATATTGCCCGGGGCCTGCTGACACCGGTGGCTTTTGCCGAGCGCATCAAGACCCTGTACGGCAGCGCCCTGCCGAGCCCTTCCGATAGCCGGGAGACCCTGGAGGTGCCCCATATGGGCGAAAACGATCAGGACGGCACCTCTCGTATTCCCCGTTCCATGCTGACCGGCATTATCCAGCCGCGCATCGAGGAGACCTTCGAGCTGGTGCGGGATCGTCTGGTGGACAGCGGTTTTGACAAGCTCGCGGGGCGCCGGCTGGTGCTTACCGGCGGCGCCTCGCAGCTTCCCGGTGTGCGCGAACTGGCGGGGCGGATTCTGGACAAGCGGGTTCGCATGGGGCAACCCACCAATGTTTCGGGACTGGCGGATGCCACCCAGGGGCCGGCCTTTTCCACCTGCGCAGGGCTGCTGTCCTACGCGGTGGCGGCGCCTGTGGAGGCCTACGAGCGTCCGGCCCCGATGGTGCCCAAGGGGCGCCTGGCCCAGGTTGGCCGCTGGCTAAGGGAGAATTTCTGACTGGAGGACGCGCGTCGCGCGCCGCCCGGTCTGGAGCAAATGCGTTTTGAACGGAGAGTAAACAAGGAGATCGCCATGACTATAACTCTCGCAATGCCAGAGCTCACCGAGCTCAAACCACGCATAACCGTGATCGGCGTAGGGGGCGCCGGCGGCAATGCGGTCAACAACATGATTCGGGCCGACTTGCCGGGCGTGGATTTCGTCGTCGCCAATACCGATGCCCAGGCCCTGATGCATTCCGACGCCCAGAAGAAAGTGCAGCTTGGTGCGAAACTGACCCAGGGTCTGGGAGCGGGGGCCCGGCCCGAGGTTGGTCGCGCGGCGGCAGAGGAAAGCCTCGATCAGATCAACGAGCATATTGCCGGTAGCCATATGGTGTTCGTCACCGCCGGTATGGGCGGGGGTACCGGCACCGGGGCCGCACCCATTATCGCCCGGCTTGCGCGGGAGCAGGGTATTCTGACGGTTGGTGTGGTCACGAAACCCTTTCAGTTCGAAGGCTCCAGGAGAATGCGCCTCGCCGAAGAGGGGATCCAGGAACTGCAGGAATTCGTTGATACCCTGATCATCATACCGAACCAGAACCTGTTTCGTATCGCCACCGAAAAGACCACCTTCGCCGATGCCTTCGCCATGGCTGACGAGGTGCTTCATTCGGGGGTTCGCGGTGTCACCGACCTGATGGTGATGCCGGGACTGGTCAACCTCGACTTTGCCGACGTTCGCACGGTGATGAGCGAAATGGGCAAGGCGATGATGGGCACTGGCGAGGCCGAAGGCGAGAATCGCGCGCTCGAGGCGGCCGAGGCGGCGATCTCCAATCCGCTGCTTGACGAAGTCTCCATGAAAGGGGCCCGGGGCGTGCTGATCAACATCACTGGAGGCATGGATCTCACCCTTTTCGAGGTCGACGAGGCAGCAAACCGGATCCGCAACGAGGTTGACCCTGACGCCAATATCCTGGTGGGATCGGCGCTGGACGAAAGCCTCAATGGTCGGATGCGGGTGTCTGTCGTCGCCACCGGGATCGAGGCCGGCGAGCGTGAGCAGGTCGTCCAAGTGCGTACGGTCATGGAAGCGCCGCAACCGGTCGTTGCCACTGCCGACAAGCCGCTGGTGGAACAGGAACCCGCTGCAGGGTCGGCGATTGATCCTGCTGAACAGGAGGCCGGGGAAGAGCCCGTCTGCGATGCGGTTCGTGAGCCTGCGGCCGGGGAAGCGGGCGAGCCGGTTTTCATTGCGCCTGAACCGATGGAGCCGGAGGGGCCGGTTGCCGAAGTCACTGGCCAGCCCGACCCCTTTGCCGAGGCCGCGTTTGCCAACGGTCCTGCCGGGGGTGGAAAGACACGGCTGGAAGGGCGGTCGTGGTTCGAGCGGGTCACCGGGGTCGGCCGGAGGCGCGGCGATCGGCAGGATGTCGCGGATCTTTTCGAACAGGTCCGCGAGCGGGAACCGGCGGCGGCGTCAGAATCCGCACCGAAAGCCGAACATACTGAAGAGCGGACGGCGCCGACGCTCGGTCGCGTCACAGCCGAGGATAGGATCACGCCCAAGCGTAAGCTGGACGATCAGCTGGACATACCC